>SUWE01000094.1 GCA_015061615.1 Lentisphaerota bacterium | reverse complement strand
CCGTTTGAAATCAAAACGTTAATGCTCAAATAACACTTTGCGTCTGGCAATATTTACCAGAGTGACAGCCTTGTTGTCCAATCAGGGATCGTTCAGAAAAGTTTTTCTTTGCTGAACGGTCCTCTTTGTGTATTTTTAAAAATTCCCGGGAGGAGCAAAAAAAATCATTTCTCCGCCAACTGACACCGACAGTAACTTTTAATTATATTCCATCGAAAAAGAAAATACAAGTTTCTGAAAACGATTTGGTTCCAATTCAAAAAAATATTGAAAATATATCGGCGCAGCTTGACAACTGGGCTAAACAAATTCACTTATAGTGAGAGCAATTAGTACGCGACGCAGACAATATTTTACTTGGAATAAAAAATACCCAAAAAGAGATTGAATTAAACGTACTTATTACAGCTTTACAATATGCAATAACGGCTGCAGAAAAAATAAAACTGGTTGAAGACACCTTAAAAACAGAAAGCCATAAACTGCAAATAAAGATTAATTTCTGGGAAGCAGAAGTTAAATCATTGGCAACAGCTATACCTGACTGGATTTCTGCATTAAAAAAACTCCATTATTTCCGTTTAAAAGAATTTGACCAAAAATGCTTTTTAAGCAGTTCCAGACAAAAAACTGAAAAAGTCGCAAGTTGGTATCTTTTTTCGGGGAATTTTACAGTTGTTTCGGAGAAAAAGTCCTTTTGATTAAGCAGAAAAGTATTCTCTGCTACATAGAAAGGCAAAAACAGAGATGTTTTCGCAGTTTGACGAAGCGATGATCATGATTGATTAACTTGCGACTATTTTGAGATTACGAGACATTTTCAGAATAAATCCCACCCCGAGGGGTAAAAATGTATAAAACAATTTGCCGGATCATAGCTGAAATAATACAGAAAAAACAGATCCGGCGGCGGAAAATTTTAAAAAATTGAAAAAAATATGGTGAAACCCCTTGCAAAAAATGATTATGGTGGTAATTTAAACACTGGTCGACCAGCACAGGATATAAAATGGAAAATCAGAAACATACAGTTCAACAATACATATACGCTCAGCTGTCCGATCCTGATGTGATTATCAGTGAACGTGATATTGCTAAAAAATTTGATTTGAAACGCAACACGGTGCGCGAGATATTTCTGACGATGGAGGGGCAGAAGGTTCTGAAAAGAATGCCGCAGATCGGGTATCGTTGTGTGGATTATACTGATACTGATCTGAAAGCGGTATGGAGTATCCGTTATGCAGTGGAGTTTGAAGCTTTGCGCTGTGCTGTAAACAACATTACTGATGCCGATTTGGAATGTATGCATTCGGCCCTTAATGAAATGGAAGACTGTCAGAAAGCAGGCAATGTGGAGCGTTTTGCCGAGTGCGACCGGCTCTTTCATCAAACGTTGGTCAATGCCTCAAGGGATAACTTTATCATCAATATCTTTGCATTTATGACGGCAACGGTGTTCAAAGTTAAATATGCCGGCACTGATGAAACGATCGGAACTACCTGTTGTGATCACCGGGAAATATATAATGCGCTGGTTTCCCGCGATTTTGCCGCTGCAGCGGCCGCATTGACCAGACATATTGGAAGATTTACCAGTTTTTACCGTAATACAGAAAATCAAGTTTTTTAATCACACCAATTGGAGGCTTGGTGTCAGAGATCTTTGGTTGAGTTGTAATAAAACAATTTTTAAGAGGAAAATAAAATGAAAAAAAATGCCGATTTTACTTTGATTGAGCTTTTGGTTGTTATTGCCATCATCGCTATTTTGGCGGCTATGCTGCTTCCGGCACTGAGCAGCGCCCGGGCAGCTGCCCGGGCTACTGCTTGCATCAACAACCTGAAAACCTGCGGCACGCAGCTGCTGATGTATGCCGATGTCTCTGACGACTGGGTTCCGCCGAACTATAATTCCGGAGATTCTGTCGTCTGGCCGTGGTACCTGGCGGAAATGTTCAACCCGATCGATGGCGCAAAAAATAACAATACAACGCACAACATTGAATTCTACCGTTGTCCGAGTTCATCAGACAGCGCAAAGTATGTTCAGGTCGCTTATGGTTCCACCCCCCGTTATCCGGGATTGAATATGTTCAAAATCTCCAATACCAATCTCCACACCCGTGTGGCGAGCAATACTTGGAACGGTGAACCTTCAAAATTTATAATGTTTATTGACTCCT
Organism: Lentisphaerota bacterium; assembly: GCA_015061615.1. Classification (GTDB taxonomy): domain Bacteria; phylum Verrucomicrobiota; class Lentisphaeria; order Victivallales; family Victivallaceae; genus UBA1784. Next base: position 2,761 of record SUWE01000094.1, on the reverse strand, counting down.
GGTCGACTTCAAACAAATTTCAGACTGCTTTAGGTGACGGTGCTCATGAGATTTATTCCATTCACGCCCGGCACAACAAAAGGGCAAACACCTGTTTCCTGGATGGTCATGTGACTCCGATTTCCAAAGCTGAACTCTCCGAAAAAGACGGCAATACCTTTGTTGTCGGCGGTCAGCTCGGCGGCTACTTCGGCACAACGATCATTGAAGAATAAATTTTAAGATAATTGTTAAATTTCAGAAAGAGAATGGTATGAAAAAATTATTGTTGGCGGCATTTGCTGCGGTGCTGAGTTTCGGCGCAGCGGCATTTGACCTGGTCGAAAGTTTTACTGATGGCAAATATCTGCCTAAAACCTGGTCGCCGGTCAAAGCGATGAAATTCGCTGATTCGGCAGAAGGCAACTTCAAGTCTGCCATTGTACTTGACAGTGCCAATGTTGGGTTGTACGGTGCGATCAAACCGGCGATCACTCCGAAAGAGGATGTGAGCTTTGCCTTTGATATGCTGCGTCAGGACAGTGATTCACAAATCACAATTTGGATGACCAGTTCCGATAAAGGCGGCAAACGTCTGGCCGGTATCGTTATCGCCGGCAACGGAGCGGTGCTGGTGAGCGGTCCGGATGGAAAATATATTTATATCCGGCGCCAGCTGGCGGCCAACAAGCGTTACCGTCTGGAGCTGAACTATTCGGCATTTGCCAAAAAACTGGTACTGAAGATCGATGGGACGAAGTCCTATGAAGTGCCGATGGAAAATGTCAACGATCAGCATTTGGTGATTTTTGCGCCGAAAAAAGGTAAAACTCTGATCGATGATATCGAAATCCACTCGACTCCCAGTGAAGTTATCGGCAAGGAGAACGTGCTGAGCAAGGTCGATTGTGAAATCGAAAGCGCTGCTCAAAAAAAAAAGGAAACTCGCCTGACTGATGAGAATGTAACGGATGCTGTCAATCTGCCGATGGGCAGCACCATTACTTTTAATCTTCCCCGTTTGTCTGAAGTATTCTGTGTTCAGCTTTACGGCGGAAATGCCGGAACTGCCAAATACGCCAGCGGTGATTCTTCACCGCGGGCTTTTAAAGTTCACGGCTATGCCAACGGTACCTGGCTGCCTTTGGGTGAAATCAAAGATCTGCCGCCGACTTTTGAAATCGGCAGCAATCTTCCGATGGAAAAGGCTTTTGCGCGTATCGACTTTCAACCTATGAAGATCGACCGGTTGCGGATCACTTTTACCGATACCAACGATACCGGCAAGCGGATTTCCGCTCCGGATAGTGTCCTGCCTAAAGAAAAACGGGTTGTTACAGTCCGTGAGGTTCGTCTTTTTACCTCAAAAAATGCCGCCAGTTCTGAGGATGAGCGTTTTGAAGCCGAATACCGGCTGCCCGTCTATCATACTCAGAAAAAGGCTCAGCTGACTTTTGTCGTTCCGGAAAAATTCGCTCCCGGAAGTGCTGAAATTTCAATTGCTTCTCCGGAAGGGAAAAAGATCTATCAGGAGACGGTCAAATTCAAAGCCGGACGGCAGGATTTCTACATTCCGATTTCTTCCTTCCCCGAAGGACGACTGATGACAACGATTGATGCCGGAAAAGCCGGTATCCGTAAACGCCTGCTCCGTATTCAGCGGCCGATGAAGGAAGAACTGCCATCAGAGCCGATCAACATGGCAAAACGCAAACTCTTTTTTCTGCCGGATAATCACGAGATCGCCGAATATAAGGGCGTTCAGCCGCAGGTGTTCCCGGCCAAGCCTTATCCGATTTATACAACTAAACCCTCTTCTATCTGGTCAGTCGGTTCGATTTACCGTGCCGGAAACGGACAGTATGCGGTCAAAGTCACCAATCGCCCAATGAGCAGTCTGCTGCGCGGCAAAGCGGAAATCATCAATCTTGTGTCTGACAATATCACCGGCCCCTGGCAGGTGGTTGATTCTCTTCCGGAAGGACGTACTCCGGGAATAACTTTTCCTTCCGGCCATCCCCGGATCATGCCGATGCCCAAACCGGGATCAAAATACCGCTGGTATGATCCCGCAAAAGACGGTAAAATTCCGCTCAACCGTACCGGACTGGTTTTCAACGGTTATATGAACGATGCCGAGCGTGATTATGGCTGTGTCATCTCTCCGCCCCGCTGCCGCTGGCCTGCAGCTACCACTGAGAACGGTGAAAATCTTCTGATGAGCAAACAGCCGGTGATCTATGACAAATTCCATTATGACGAGGACGAGTTTGATAACGGCTACCGGACCAATGATAACGCTTTCGGCTCCTGGCTCTCAATCAAGGGCGACAAGATTTTCTATGCCAACGGTCAGACTCTGAAACGCAGCGCTCCTTATGCGATCGGTTATGACAATCTGCCTTCCTGTTTCCGGATCCTGTCCGTTTGGGAAAGCTCCGATGGTATTGACTGGAAGTTCAGCCGCTATATGGCTCTGCCTGATGAAAACGATTCTGAGGGGCAGCAGCACTACGGCGGTTCACTTCAGCCGATGATCTCCGGTAATTTCTTTATGGCTTATGTGATCGCCTATGACTCGTTGACTCAGCAGAACTATCTGGAGTTGGCATACGCTCGGAACGGCGAAGATTTCCGCCGCTTCCCCGGCAACAAGCCTCCTATGAGAGACTGTTTGTCAAATTTTATTTGCAAAAAAATCGTAAAATAATGGGATAATCAGCAAAAGATGATTCTTAAAAGGCTGCTTTTGTCTTGCTCCTATTCGCGTTCTGTAATGCTT
>SUWE01000024.1 GCA_015061615.1 Lentisphaerota bacterium | reverse complement strand
TTTGAAGCGCACTATGCGACTTCGGTGTTCTTGGATTAACATAAATCCGTTTTTATCAAGAGGCAAACCACTTTTGTTTTTTTTGCAAAAAAAATGAGAGACCTCTTGTGTCTCTCATAATATCTGGTTTTTAAGGGGGCGGCGCGGGTTGCAGTCTGAGCGGGGTGTTTGCAGACACTCACAAGCCCACCCCCAGTATTCCCAGTATTCCCAGTATTCATAGTTGGCAGCTCTACCCAAGAGACCGCAGAAAGTGGGTCATTTGCAAACACAACCCCAAGCGGCTTGCGGGCTGACACGCTCTTGATACCCGCTGTGGCGTGCAGTCGTTATGGGGCGCCCGTCTTCGCCCTGCGGGCTACGCCGTGGCAAGGCACTTTGTCGGACAGGTCAGACAAGTCGGACAGGTCGGACAGATTTGGTGTGCCGCTATAATTCAGCGTTCCCCCCGGAGACTGCAGAAAGTGGGTCATTTGCAAACTACTTTTTGTTCGGCAGTTGTTTTTTCTGTCTGAACTGTGACGGAGTTATTCCGAAAACGGCTTTGAACTTTTTACAGAGATAATTACTGTCATAAAAACCGCAGTTGAGTGCGATTTCACCGATTTCCGCATCACTGGTTATCAACTGTTCCTGCACATGCCGCAGGCGTATTTTCAAAAGATGCTCCATCGGCGAACACCCCAGCGCCTGATGAAAGTGGCGCTGAAAACTGCGTTCACTCATGCAGGATATCCGGGCAAGTTTGCTCAATGTGACCTCTTCAAAAAAATGCCTGTTCATATACCGCAGGGCATCACCGACCAGAAAACGGGGACGTTCCGCAGGGGTTTGCAAACTGCCGGTGCGGGAGATAACTGTCAAAACCTCCATAAACAACGCAAGCGAATAAAACATTGCTCCCGGACGGGAACTTTTTATCTCGTCATCAATACGGTTTATCAGCGAAATAACCTGTGACAGCACTTCATCATTCAGATTTATCAACGGTTCCACGCTCTGTCCGGACTCTTTATCCTTCGGGAAAAACTGTCCGAAGAGCGGAAATTCCCCGCTGTCAAGCTGAGGTATCGGCAGTTTATTATTGTCGAAAATAAGATTCAATACGCCCGCTCCGGCGGCATGATCGTAAGCATGGATCACTCCCGGCGGAATCACCAGAACATCCCCTTTTTTTATTTCACAGCACTGATTCCCGGCAATATGGATAAGTTTGCCCCTGGTGATTATCACGATTTCCACAAACTTGTGATCGTGAAAAAGTTTGTCCGGATGGTCGCCATCGACATAAAATACCGACAACGGCAGAAGCTCCCCCTGGGTGTAATAAGACAGTTCTGAAGTATAATCGTGACGCATAATCAAAAATCCCCTGTTTGGCGTAAAAATACTGCCATTTGTCTTAATTTTCAAGGTTTATTTTGTAAAAAGAATGTATTTTTTATGAGAAAAGCTCAAAATGAAAGGAGTGTTGTATGAAAAATTTTACTGCCGCTGTCATTTTTTCACTATTTTGTGCCGTTGCCGGTAACGCAGGAGAAAGTAAAATTCCTGATATTCGTGCCGATTATGATAAACCCAATTACGACCCTGCAAAAATCGCACCTTATACTCTGGAAGATCCGCTGACCTTTGTCAACGGCAAAAAGGTGACAACTGTTGACGAGTGGAAAATTCGCCGTAAAGAGATCCTCGATATTTTTGCAAAGGAAATGTTCGGTCAGGAGCCGCCAGCGCCTGAACATCTTATAATCGAAAAAGTTGAAGAAAACGTCGTCACCCTTGCAGGATTCGGTTTGCGTTCACAATACAAAATGTACTTCAAAGCAGATAAATCAGGACCTGTCATAAACTGGCTGGTGATTGCTCCGCGTCACGCAAAAAAGCCCGTTCCCTTGATAATGTATCTCAACTATCACGGCAATCATACTTTGCTCAACGACAAAGAGGTTATTATTCCGTCAAGACCTGCGCACTATCCTGACACATATAAATTCACTGCACCGCGCGGCAAGAGACTTGCCCCTGAAAACCGCTATCACTTGCCGATACAGATGATCTTGAGCGCAGGGTATGCTGTTGTAAGTGCGTGTTATATGGATATATCCCCCGACCCCGAAAGTGATGAGAAAAATCCAGATTTTCAGCAGCATAATTTTGCTTATACCGGTGTTTTTGAATTGTGGGGCAAGCGCGATGAGAGCCGCACGGACAATATTACCGCTCTGGGAGCATGGGCGTGGGCGCTTTCAAGAGGAGTCGATCTGGCGGAAAAACTCCCGTTTATCAATGCAAAACAAACTATCGTTACAGGTTGTTCCCGATTGGGCAAAGCCGCACTGCTGGCGGCGGCACGCGATGAAAGGTTTTCTGTTTGTGTGCCGGTGCAGTGCGGCGGCGGAGGTGTCACTCTGGCAAAGCGTGACTTCGGCGAAAATATCGCCACTCAGATGCGGATGTTTTCCCACTGGTACTGCAAAGCGTACAAAAAGTATGAACGCAACCCCGCAAAACTTCTGACTTTCGATCAGCATCTTCTGCTTGCCGCCATTGCTCCGCGGCGTTTGCTGGTCGGCGGATACGACAATCCGTGGTTCGATACTGAGGGGGAATTTCTTGCCTGCAAAGCGGCAAGCTGTGTGTGGGAATTTCTGGGAAAAACCGGATTGCCTGCGGTCAATTATCCAGATTCTTATGACAATTCCGCCATCGGAAGATATCTCGGTTATTTCCGCCGGACAGAGGATCACGGTCTGACGGGATTTGACTGGTGGCAACTTTTGAAATTCGTCGCAGAAGAAATGAATTGCCACAGCAGTAAATGAAAGAAAAAAATTGATTTGGAAACAGATGGTTTGGCGTAAATATACCACTCGTTGACGGAATAATCAAGGTGAATAAAAAAATATAATCATATATTTATTGCAGGTAAACTGAAAATCACAGGGGTATCCCCCAAAAAAGAAAGGAAACAAAGACATGAAAAAAGAGTACCGATCGAAGCGTTCAGCAAGTTTTACTCTGATCGAACTGCTGGTAGTAATCGCCATCATCGCCATTCTGGCGGCGATCCTGCTGCCTGCACTCAACAGCGCGCGTGAACGCGGTCTGGCGGCAAGCTGTATCAGCAATCTCAAACAGGGCGGCAGTGCGATGTTGTCGTATTGCGAAGACTTTAATGATTATATCCCTGTTGCCGCTTTCAAAAAGGTGATAGACGGTTACAGCTTTGCCACCGACGGAGCTTCAAGTTCAACTAAAGAAAACAGCACAGTTGCAGTTTTAGCAAAACTCGGCTATGTTGATACTCCGACTGATGGAACAAGCTCACACGTTTGGTTCTGCCCGAGCCGCAATAACAATCTTGACCCTGATCCTGAAAGACATTCCATCAAAGGTGCTTTCAAGTATGGTCAGGGTTACGGTGTGGCAATGGGGCTTTTTTACGATATGGAATACGGCGGAGCAAACTCACAGGGTAACGGTTCACCTATCTGGCCAAAAGTCGGTCAGAGCAAACGCGCCTCGGCTCAGTTCTATATGGGCGATACCATTGGTAAAGACCGCAGTAATGGTTGTTATTATATCGGTCCTAAAGATTCAAGATTTGAACCGGATGAAAGTTCCAATGGCGGTATGCTTTACGGCTGGCATCAGCTTTCTGCCAATATTCTCTGGCTTGACGGTCATGTCAGCAGCCGCAAGCAGCCCGATGCCCGTCCAGGTGCGATCTACTATGCAGATATGCTGCTGGATGATTCCAAGGCTGCCAAATGGTACTGGCATTGGATGAAAGATTAAATTGATTACTGGGGAATAGTTTTTATCCCCTGAAACTAACATAAGGGATTAATTATGAAAATGAACTTTAAAAACACACGCTTCACTCTTATCGAACTTCTCGTTGTTATCGCCATCATCGCCATTCTGGCGGCAATTCTGCTGCCTGCACTCAACAGCGCCCGTGAACGCGGCAGAGCCGCAGCTTGTATCAACAACCTTAAACAGGGCGGCAGTGCTGTGATGCAGTATTGTGAAGATTATGCGGATTACATTCCCATTGCTATTTTCCGAAAAGTTATTGATGGTTATGATTTTGTAACTCCTGGAAATCCCGATCAGTCTTTGAACTCAGTCGGTCCTCTTCTTGGTAAATTGGGTTATATCCCTGTTCCAAGTGAAAGTGCCACTGAAAGTGTCTGGCTCTGCCCGAGCCGTGATGTCAGTGATGACCAGACTGCCTACGGTGCTTTTACCTGGGGTAACGGTTACGGCGTTGCTCAGGGACTTGCCAACGGCGGCGAATGGTATGGTTCATCCCCCACAATGGGCAGCGGCACATATCTTTGGCCGAAAGTCGGTCAGAGTAAGAGACCCTCTGGTCAGTTCTACATGGGCGACACTGTTGCTGTTTACAGCAGCGGCAACGAAAACGGTTACTATTACATCGGCTGCAAGACCGGCGGAATTGTGTACAACAGCGGCGGTATCCTCTACGGCTGGCATCAGCTTTCAGCAAATATGCTTTGGCTCGACGGACATGTCAGCAGCCGTAAACAGCTCGACGAAACTCCCGGATCTATTTATTACGCTGATATGACCATGGATGACGGTGACAACACCAAATGGTATTGGCACTGGAGAAAGTAATTACAGACAGATTTCAACGAAAGATATGATATGAAAAAAACTGCCTTCTTATATGCCATGCTCGCTTCCGGCATTCTTTCCGCCGCGCCATCTCCGGTCTATCTGTGGAACTTCAATCGCAAAGTCAATGCCGATTACACAGAAAGCAATAACGCAACGGGCAAAAAATTGTGGTTGAAAGCCGCACTGCGGAAAAATTCCGGCATCAAAAATTCCGGCGCGCTTGATTGTAATCTCAAATCCTACAACTACGCCGCCGAATTGAAAATGCTGTGGAAGGAGTTCAGCGTGGATTTCCGGTTCAAACTGGATAACCCCGTCAATGAGAAAAACGGCAACACCTTCATGTGGTACAGTGTCCACAGCTGGGGCAGAAGTGATTTCCTTTTCAAAATCACTCCGAAAAAAGAGCTTCAGGCGCAGTTTTTCACCAAAGATGATGAAACCGGAAAAATCCTGTTGAACTACACCGTCACCACCAAACCGCTGGATATTCAGCCGGGTAAATTCTACTCTGTCCGGCTGTCAAGTGTTTCCGGCGGAAATCTGAAGATCTGGTTTGACGGCGTACTGGTTGCCGCCCGTGACAAGGCAAAGAGTTTTTCCGACCTCACTCCGGGTAAAGAGAAATATTATCCGCTGTTGATAATCGGCGGTGAATCGCGTACAGCCAAACCCCGTTTCCAGCTTGACGGTGTGATCGACAACTTTGCAATCTACAACAAAGCTCTGGATTCCGCGCCTGTTGCAGCAGCGCCGGCATCATCCAGTAATGCGTTCATACCGCTTACCATTCCTGAAAAAAGCACAACAGGCAAATTCCGCGTGCTGGATGTCGATACTCAGGGCGGAGTGGTCTTCACTCAGGCGGATAAGGTCTTCCGCGACCATGCCGCCACAGCTTCCATTGAGGTTATCGGTGAAAATATGATCGTCACTTTCGACTGCCCGGTTTCACCGTCGCACCCGGTGGATAAAAAGCCTGAAAGTTACTGGAGCGGTGAACTTATTGAATTTTTCTGGTCAAATGATTTTGCCAAAGGTTACTATCAGTTCATTTACAGCGCTTCAAACGGTGAAAAGGTCGCCAACAGCTGGCAGCCCAACGGACGGCGCAGAGCTGAGTGGAAGAGCTCATTTACCGCAGAATGCAAGGATACTGACTACGGTTTTCAGGTGAAAATGACCATTCCCTGCAAGGATATTGAATTTGATCCCGCCTCAAGTCAGAAAGTCTACCGTGCCAACTTCACCCGCTGCGGCAAATCCGCCGGCGGCAGAAGCACATGGGCGAATGTCGGTCAGGATTTCCATAACTTTGAAGGTTTCGGTACCATTATCAAAGGTACATACTCCGATTACTTCAATATCAAACTTGATGAACTGCTCGGCAGAAACAAAGATTTGAAACTTTCTGCTGCAATGCAGAAAAAAGTGGCCGCTTTCAAGGCGGATATAGCTGCCAAAGGCGGTAATAAAAAGAATTTTGATCTTCTTTCACGCCAGCTGACCAATCTGGAAAGCGATCTGGTCATTGCCTATCTTGCAGGAAAAAATCTGATCATCTCTCAGCCCGATATGTGGCGTGATGATATCACCCCTGGTCTGATGACCCAGCCTGTGAAAAAGTTCAAGATCCGCATGGCGCAGAACACGGTAACTTTTCTGCCCTTTGCCGTCAGCAACATGACCGAAAAGCGTTTCCTCTGTCAGATCAAGTGCATGGATACGTTGCCGCCGGAAAGATTCAATAACTATCCTGCTGAAAAATTCCCGCTGGATGGCGGTTTCCGTGAGGCTATTCCCCATGATGCCAATGACGGCAGATCGCTCTATGATGCGCTTGCCGATCTGCCGATGGGACAGATTTTGAGAGTTCCTGCCAAAGAGACCGCCGCTGTCTGGTTCAAGCTCGACAGTCACGGAATCAAACCGGGAGTCTACAAAACATCCATCGTTTTCAAAAGCGCCACTGAAGGCTTTGCCAATGAGATAATTCCGCTGGAAGTGGAAGTGCTGCCCGTCGACCTCGGCAAAATTGAGATCGACACCGCACTTTACAACTACATTCAGGCGCGTTTTGTCAATGTCCGCAAAGCGCCCAAAGATGAGTTGCTCAAACTGCTGGTGGAACGCGAAGTGAACTACCTTTTCTGCAATGTTCCGGGCGATGTGGATATGGATATCTATCCGCCGCAGGATGCAAACGGCAATCCAGGCAAGTGCGATTTCACCCATCTGGATAACAATATCGACTCCTACGTCAAAGCGGGTATGTCCCTTAAACGGATGAAACTCTGGTTCTATCTTGCCATGAATTACCCCGGTTATGTTCTGACCAGCAAGGGAAAACACACATTGCTCAAAGAGTTCTCACCCCAGTGGGAAAAGGCGCTCAAGAGTTTCTATGATCAGCTGTTCCCCCATCTGGAAAAGAAGTACGGCATAACTCCCGATCGTGTTGCCTTCTGTGTGGTCGATGAGCCGTGCGGTGATTACAACGATCCGAAAAGTAGTGCTTACCTTGCCTGCAAGTATGCAAAAGTTCTGCGCCGTATCGCGCCCAAAGCGCGTTTGATGGCAAATCCCTATGACCTGAAAGATGATGCGGTGACGAGAAACAATCTGAGCAAACTTGCCGAATGTTTCGATATCATCCAGCCGTACAGCGGACAGCTCACCCCGGCTCTGGTGAAATTCATCAAAGATTTGAATTTCAAGGAGTACTGGACATACAATATCCTTCAGAAGATCCACACTCCCGATGCCTATATCCTGAAACTCTGGGAAAATATGGCGAACGGTTTTTCCACCATGTCACCCTATTGGCATGTCGATCAGGCTGATGGTCAGGATGGTCTCTGCGCCTTTGATGTGAGCAGCGACTACGGCGTGAGAAGAAACGACTATGCTTCGATTTTCTGCGACTTCACCAGCGGCAAAGGCATCGTTTCCCGCCGTCAGGAGGCATTCTATCTGGGCGGTCAGGATGCTAAACTCATCATCCTCTGCCGTAAACTTGCCAAAGGCAGACCCGAGGCGGCGCAGGTTGAAGCGCTGGTTGCCAAAGGTGCTTCAGGCGACATGCAGATCATTGCTGAATGTCGGGAGAAATTGTTGGATATCGCACTCAAATTGAGCAAATAAGATAATGAAACGTTTGTGGTTTTCCCCTCCGGATATTCCGGAGGGAGCTTACATTACAGTTTACCGTTCGGTTTTTACTGTTGAAAGTGACCGTAGAGTATCCTTTGATTTCAGCGCCGATGAACGCGCCCAGCTCTTTCTTGACGGCAAACGCCTGATCGACGGTCCGGAGCGCGGCGCACCTGAACACTGGTATTTTCAGCGTGCTTCATTTGAAGTTGCCGGAGGAACTCACACACTTACTGTCCGTGTCCTGTCATTCGGATTTTGCAAGTGGGCATTCGGTCAGCTTTCAGTGCGCCACGGTTTCTGGATAGATGAAAAATCCGGTATCCTCAACAACTGGGAGTGCCAGATAGAAGACGGATGCACCTTTGAGGCGGGATTCCCCGATTGGGGAGTATTCCCCAGAGTGCATCTGACAAAAGAACATAATCCCCTGATCCTTGAGGGCAAGGGGGGAATATGGCAGAAGCCTGTCGTTTTTGAGGATGAAAGAGAACTCTTTCCCCCTGATCTGCCGCTGATGCGCTATGAGCGTATCGTGCCGCAGGATAAGGGGAACGGACTCTTTTATTTCCCTGAATATGTGTGTGCATGGGCGGAGTACCGCTTTTCAGGCAGGGGCAGGGTGAAGATCCGCTGGAGCGAAACTCCTTATCTTGATGAAAAATTCAATCTCGATCACCTCAAGGGAAACAAAGGCAGACGCGACGGAAAATTTTTCGTCGGCAACTTCGATACCTTTGAAATCGACGGCGAACTGCACTGGTTCGACTACTGGTGGCACGCCGGACATTACTGCCAGATCCTGACCGAAGGTGAAGTGACCGTTCAGGCGGAGTATTTCCGCACCGGTTATCCTTATGAGGGATTTGTTCCGGCAGACAAACTTGAAAAAATGGCGTTTGAGACCCTTCAGGCGTGTTCGTTTGAGACATATATGGATTGTCCTTATTACGAACAACTTATGTATATCGGTGATTCAAGGATCGAAGCAGTATGTTCCCGGTTGATAAGTTCCGATGACCGTCTGCCGCGCAAGGCGCTGAAACTGTTGTCGCTTTCACAGCAGCCGGATGGTTCATTGCTTTCGCAGTATCCGTCGCGTTCAAAACAGGTGATACCCTCATTTATGCTGATCTGGGTACTGATGCTGCACGATCACTTCAAGGCCAACGGAAAAGATGCTCTGACACTTGAACTTCTGGTTCGTGCCGGGCGGCTTATGGAGTTTATGAAATCGCAGGAAGTTGACGGATTGATTTCTGTAAAAGGGTGGAATTTCATCGACTGGTGCAACGGCGGCAACTGGGATTACGGCACTCCTCCCGGAGGAGCGGTGAACAGTATTATCAATTTCTTCTATGTGCTTGCACTTCAGGCAATGGCGGAAATTTCCGGCAGCAGTGCCTGTCAGAAAAAAGCTCAGGAACTCCTCGCTTTGCTGAGGGAGAAGTTTTTTGACCGTGAACAGGGATTTTATGCCATCGACACGGAACACCGTTTTTATTCCGAACACTCACAGGTTTTGGCTCTGCTTGCTGAAGATGATCACCTTCTGGCGGAAAATCTGCGTAAAAACGGCGAAAAACTTGTGCCATGCAGTATATACTTTTCGTTCTACTATTTTCAGGCGTGCCTGAAGTACGGTATGGACGATCTGGCGGAAAAGCGCCTTGACAACTACCGGGCGCTGGAAAATCAGGGTTTGACCACCTTGCCGGAGGAGTTTGAAAATCCCCGTTCCGATTGTCATGCGTGGAGCAGTCACATTCTTGCGTATCTTCTGAATAAGAAACGCTGAAGGGTATGCAGAGCGTTCCTGTTGAACGTTAAACGGCTGAGCGCTGAGTTGCAATCTGCCGCAAATGGGCAATTTCCTGACTCCAGAGTGACTCATCCGGAGTTTCAAGAATCAGCGGGATATTGTCAAAACGGCTGTCTGCTGCGATCTTTTCAAAAAGTCCCATTCCCAGCGTTCCCGCACCCAATGGAGAATGACGGTCAAGTTTGCCGCCCATAACTCCTTTGGAGTCGTTGAGGTGCATCCCGCGCAGATTTTTCAGACCGATAAGACGGTCAAAAGTGTCAAATGTCTTTTCAAAGCCTTCATTAGTGGCGAGGTCATAACCGGCGGCGTATGCGTGGCAGGTGTCGATGCACACGCCGGTACGCTCCGGCATACCGACTGCTTCAAGCATATCGGCAAGCTGTTCAAAGGTGTAACCGAGGTTGCTCCCCTGACCGGCAGTGTTTTCAAAAACGGCACAAACTCCCGGAACTTCTTCAAGTGCAGTTTTCACCGAATCGGCAATGATGAGACATCCCTCTTTTTCCGTAACCAGTTTAAGGTGGCTGCCCGGATGAAAATTGAGCATCGTAAGACCAAGTGCCGCACACCGTTTCAACTCGTCAATAAACGCCTTGAGGGCATTTTCACGTTTGACCGGGTCGGGCTGTCCGAGGTTGATAAGATAACTGTCATGCGGCAGGATCATATCGGCTGTAAAGCCGTGTTTTGCACAATTTTCACGGAATTTCGCCGCCGACTGCGCACTTATTGCCGGAGCGCTCCACTGGCGCTGATTTTTGGTGAACATGGCAAATCCTGCCGCACCGATCGCTGCGGCATTCAAGGGAGCGTTTTCCACTCCTTTGGAAATTGAAACGTGCGCTCCGATAAACTTCATCATCTTACTCCGCAAACAGTTTTTCTATAACAGGAATGATTTTTTCTTCCAGATCTTTGAACTCCGGAACATCTATCGTGCATCCAGCGGCAAGGTCGTGACCGCCGCCGTTGAACTGCAGTGCCACCGGACGCACCGGATAACGCGAATCCTTGCTGCGCAGTGAGACCCGCCAGCCGTCGGCGCGGCGGTGGACGAGCATGGCAATGACCACACCTTCCAATCCGCGCAGAATATCGATCAATCCTTCATCTTCACGGAGATCGAAGTTGAACTCATCAAGAAGTTCCGGCGTGATGCAGGCGTAGGCGAATTTTCCGCCGCAGGCTGTACGCAGTGCGCGTTCCACCAGCGCCGCTTCAAAATTGAGCTGATTGAGCGGCTTGCTGAAAAATATCTCATTGGCAATAAGTTCAACATTTGCGCCGTTATCCACGGCAAGTGCCGCCGCACGCAATGCCGAACCGGTAGTGTTGGAAAAACAGAAACATCCTGTATCGGTCATCATTCCCGTAAGCAGAAATGTTGCTCCTGCCATTGTTGTCGGCATATCGAGCATGTCGATGATTTCCATCACCATCTGGCAGGTCGAGCCGCTTTGAGGTGAGATCCATGACGATACGGCAGAAAGGGAGTTGCCTTCGTGGTGGTCGATACAGAGAAAATTCCGCTTGCGCAAATCGGCGGCATTGAAATCCTCTCCGCTGCCGAGCCGTTCCGGATTGGCACAATCCAGCGCAAGGATACAATCAAATTTATCCAGTTCCGCCGCCGTCACCTGCGAAAGATATCCGGTGAACATGCGCGTATAACGCCGCGGCAATGCCCCGTCGGGAATGAGGACTTCAGCGGCAACTCCGTTTGATCTGAGGAACTCCTTCATACCGAAGGTGCTGCCCAGCGCATCCCCATCCGGACGCTGATGAGTCAGAAGCAGGACATTTTCCGCCGCCAGCAGCTTGTTGATGATTTCCTGTGCCGGGTGACATTCCATTATCTCTTCTCCGGATCATCTCCGTTGAGCATCGCAAGCACCCGGTCACCCAGTTCAATGCGGTGATCGGGCTTGAATGCAAGCACCGGAGTGTGTTTGAATGCCAGCGTGCGGGCAAGGACTCTCTGCATATCACTGCGGCGGGAGTTGAGGAATCTGAACACTTCTCCCCGGACAGCATCCGTTCCGCCGAAAATACTTATGGATACTGTCGCATTGCGCAGATCCACACTGGTGACAACCTCAGTGACTGATACCAGTACACCGGGAGTTTCCGGCGGGAATTTTTGCAGATAATTTGCCAATTCCCGCTTTATCAATTCGTTGACTCTGGTCAACCGGTCGACTTTTTCCGCCATCAGAGTGTCGCTTTCTTATATTCGATTTCGTACAGTTCGATCTCATCGCCTTCGATGAAATCTGCGAAGTTATCCAGACGGATACCGCACTCAAGACCAGCTTTCACCTCACGCACATCATCGCGGAAGTGGCGCAGACTGACCACCTCACCGTTGTAGATGAGTTCCCTGTTGCGCCAGACACGCGCTTTGGAACCGGTCCGGACAACGCCTGACTCGACACGGCAGCCGCAGATTTTCGGACCTTTGCTCAATTCAAAGATCTGCAGAATACGCGCCTCACCGGTGATCTTCTCTTTGCGTTCCGGCTCAAGTTTACCGGCGAGCGCATCGGTGATATCTTCAAGCAGTTCGTAGATGATGCTGTAAAGGCGGATTTCCACACCGCGTTTCTTGGCAAGGTCGTTCACTCCGGGATTGACGCGGACGTGGAATCCGACCACCAGTGAACCGGTCGCCGCGGCAAGGTCGATATCGCTTTCGCTGATGGGACCGACTCCGTTTGCAACTACCGAAGCCTTGATTTTTTCGCTGGGCAGCTGGTCGAGCGACTGGGCAATGGCTTCACCGGAACCGCGCACGTCGGATTTGATGATGATATTGAGCGAGTTGACCTCTTCTTTGTTCAATTTGCTGAAAAGGTCTTCTGCGGAGCTTATCGCGCTGGATGCCAGCGTTTCCTGACGTTTGACCGCCAGACGTTCAGCGGCGATCTGACGCGCCTCTTTATCCGAAGAACAGATTTCCAGACGGTCGCCCGCTTCAGGAATACCGGAAAGTCCGACGATCTTCACCGGGAAACCGGGAGGAACCGATTTCACTTTTTCACCCTTGTCGTTGATAAGGGTGCGGATCCTGCCGTGGTGTTCGCCGCAGAGGGCAAAGTCGCCGATTTTCAGTGTTCCATCCTGCACCAGAACGTGGGCAGTGGGACCGAAGCCCTGTTCAAGCTGCGCTTCAAGCACCACGCCGTCCGCCTGACCTTTGGGATTGGCTTTGAGTTCAAGCATCTGCGCTTCAAGCAGAATACGCTCCAGAAGATCGGGAATACCTTCACCCGTTTTCGCGGAAACTCTCACCGTACCGACATCACCGCCCCAGTCTTCACTGGTAAGACCGTTCTGCTGCATGTGAAGCAGAACTTTGTCAGGATCGGCATCGGGCAGGTCGATCTTGTTGATGGCAACGATGATGGGAACTTTTGCTCCCAGAGCGTGATTCATCGCTTCGACCGTCTGCGGTTTGAATCCTTCAGCGGCGGAGACCACCAGCACGACGATATCGGTGCAGTCGGCTCCGCGGGCGCGCATTTTGGAAAATGCCGCGTGGCCCGGAGTGTCGATGAAAGTAATATCTTTTTCATTGAAACGCACTGAAGATGCACCGATATGCTGGGTGATCGCACCGGCTTCGCCCGCAGTGACGTTGGTGTGGCGGACTTTATCCTGCAATGAAGTTTTGCCGTGGTCGACGTGTCCCATGAAGGTGACTACCGGCGGACGCTCTCTGAGCTGTGCCGGATCGACCTCTTTGACCTTTTTCACCGGAGCCGGAGCTGCTGCCGGAGCTTTGGGAGCGGCGGCACCGAAGGTGAGTTCCACGCCGAATGCGGCGCAGAGTTTTTTCGCATTGGCATCGCTTATCGCCTGATTGATTCCGGCAAGTTCGCCGAGTTTGATAAGTTCGGTGATGATCTCATTGGGACGTTTGCCCAGCGCTTCGGCAAGGTCTTTGACGATGACCGGAGAAGGCAGAGTAACCGCATCCGGAGAAGTGCTTTTTTCTGCGGTGCGGCGGGACTCGTTCTTTGAGGGCATATTCTTTTCCTGCCCTTTGCTGCGCTGGGGCTTGCCGTTGGATGAACGTTTGCCTTTGGGTGCGGCGATCTCTTCCGTATCATAAAGATCGTTGAAGTAAGACTCAACCAGTTCAATGGAGTCTTCAGGAATGACATCATTCACGTCCGCGATATTGTCAAAGCCCTGATCGTTGAGTTCTCTGATGATATCGCGTGCGGAAACGCCATATTTTTTTGCCAGACTTTTTACTGTTATATCCATGATAGCACCTCCTGACTTCAGCCGATATTTTCCAGTGCGGCGCGCAGAGCGGCAAGGTCGATACCTTCAACGGATTCCAGCGCGGCATCTTCGGCGGCTTTCAAACCATCGACGGTGACAAAACCGTTGGCTACGAGTTTGGCGGCATCACTCTGAGTGATTCCCAGAGCATCGGAAAGTTTTCCGGCGGCGATCTTCATCTGTTTTTCGATGGAAGGCGCCCGCTCCTTGCTCGTTTCGTCACAGAGTTTGATCGTCCAGCCGACAAGTTTGCCCGCCAGACGGACATTCTGGGCTTTGCGGCCGAATGCGACTTTGGATTGATCTTCGTTGACGATGACCATAAGGGAGTGATTTTCCTCATCGACCTTCACACTCTGCACCTGCGCCGGACGCAGGGCGTTGGTGACGTATGCCGCCAGATCTTCCTCATAAGGAACGATATCGACTCTTTCGGAACCCAGTTCGTCGGTGATGCGTTTGACGCGGGTACCGCGCAGACCGATGCACGCGCCGACCGGATCGACTTTGGGATCGGTCGAAGCGACAGCGATCTTGCTTCTTTTTCCGGCTTCGCGGGCGATGCCTTTGACGGAAACGACTCCGTCGTGGATCTCGCTCACTTCGCGCTCAAACAGACGGACGACCAGTTCCGGAGCGGTACGGGAAACGACCAGTGCCGGACCGGAAGTATTGGTGTCTATTCTCAGCAGCAGCGCATTGATGCGGTCGCCGTTGGTGTATTTTTCCTCTTTGATCTGTTCACGCACCGGCAGGACACCTTCGGTCTTTTCAAAGTCGATGATGATATTTCCGTTATTTTCGATTTTGTTCACAGTTCCGTAGATGATCTGACCGACGCGGCTGGAAAATTCTTCCAGAACATTATCCTTTTCGGCGCGGCGGAGCTGCTGGGAAAGGTTCTGACGGGCAGCCTGGGCGGCGATACGGCCGAAGTTGCTCGGAGTCACTTCCCATTCGATCTTTTCGCCGGGTTTGACATCGGGATAAACCTCCTGCGCTTTGGCGATGGTGATCTGGTCGCTGTTTTCGGGAATGCCGTCGACGACCTCAAGAACGGCGATCGCCTGGATCTTTCCGGTCGGCGGGTCGATCTTGATACGCAGATCACTTGCCGGGTGGATACTCTTTCTCGAAGCGGAAAGGATTGCATTTTCAAGAGCTTTCACAATACTTTCGCGGCTGATACTGCGGCTTTGACTGAGATATTCAATGACGGTCAACAATTCGTTGCTCATTGCGGTTCCTCCTTTTTTTTCAACAAATTCATCACATTTTCAAGGGACTAAAAAAGCGGGCAGACCGTCCCGCTTGGCAACTCAAATAAAATTTTCTGTCCGGTCTGAAACCTTCACAACTATAATATATATTGTAATGTGCAACTTGTCAAGCTGTTTTTCCGAAAAATACGGCACTTGCAGGAAAAAGCCGCCGGTAAAGGCGCACTTTGATTTCAGTTGACCGCTCTTTTTGCTGTATGATGCCAATTCCGCCTGAAATCAGGGTTGAAAAAAGAGTGTTGCAGTGCTATATTCAAGCAGCTGTGAACTTTTATGTAAAAAAGGACAAAAAAATGCGTATAGGTTACTTCAAACATTGGCATCAACCGCCGTACACTTTTGTCGAATTTCTGCATTCCGAAGGTGTCGCTGTTGAGCAGATCGACTATTCTCTGCCCGGTTATCTGGAAAATTTTGACGTTGTCCTGATCGAACAGAACGGATTCAACGATTATATCGAAAATGATGAACCGTATATCACTGACTGGGTGAAACGCGGCGGTATTTTGCTTTTCATGCATCAGGATTATCAGCGCTGGGCGCCTTCGTTCCTGCCTGATGAACTGGGCTGTGTCATGCTTATCCACCGCCATATCCCGACGCTCAACACCGCCGCGGCGCGTATCAATAATGAAGGCGAAGACCCGCTTTACATGAACTACATGATGCCATGGCCGGAAAACAGCGGCAGGGAGCTTTTCAACTTTCCGGAAAAAATAACTCCGGATGAGATGCTTGACTGGCGGGTACCCTGCAACAGTTTCCGCGTGGCAAAACCTTCCGACGGTCATGATACCACCGAAACTCTGCGTACTGCGGCACAATCGTGCTACTATGCTCCGGGAGCATGGGAAGTTCTCGGCTCATACATGGATCCGGGTGTGCGCGACGGAGCATTGCTGCTGCGCGGCGATCTCGGCAGGGGAATGATCTTTCTCTGTCAGCTGCTCTTTCCGGAAGTGAAACCGGCGGAAGGTGACCGTTGTATTGCATTCTGGAAAAAATTCATCCGCAACATGACCGCTTATTTCCGACGTTTCAAATCCGGCGCTCCTGCTCCGGAAATACCCGCACCGGGGACGCTGGAACAGAAAAATATTTATAAACTCAGCATCCACATGCACTCGCTGGACTGGTTCGCCGCCGACTCATCCCCCGGTACGATCAACGCTATCATGCGTTATATGGGATTTGACATCTGCTCACTGGCGGTGAAAGATATCTCGTCGTATGACGGGAAACTTGATCCGGCAAAATACTCCGATGACAAAGTGCTTTTCCTCGACGGTCAGGAGTATCATCCTTTTAACTGGAAAGACCGCTTCGACCATGTCGGCCACAACAACTACCACATGCTGCCCATCGGTATCGACCCCGATGCCTACACCCCGGAATTTACATGCAGTTTCTACGGTGATGAGCAGGTCGACGCATATTTGAAAAAAGCCATCAAATATGTGCATGATAAAAACGGCGCCGTCTGTGCCACCCATCCGACAAACGTGGATTACTGGTTCGATTACGATTACGATGCGGTGGATAATGAACCGCTGCATTCGCTTGAAAATGATAATGTTGAAAGATTCTGGCTCGCCGGCGGCAGAATCGCGGCAATGGGCAGTGTCGACCTTTACGGTTTGCGCCGTATGCTCGACAATCCGGTGGTGAACTTCATCTATCTTCAGGGTGAAAAACCGTGCCGTGACAGTGTGGTGAAAGCTATCCGCAATCATCATACCATTGCCGCGAACTTTTTCAACGATGCGGATATAACTCTGGGGGAGAAAATCCCCGGCGATGAGATCTCTGCTGAAGAACTCCGGGATTCGGTGCTTTCGGTCAAAGCGGCGGTTTCCAAGGGTGTGATAAAAGAGGTCAGAGTCTACGCTGATAAAGAGGTGATTTTCCGCGCTCATCCGGACAGTGCCGTAACAAAACTTGAATTTTCCATGAAAGATGCCGCGCCGGAAAAATTCATAAGAGTAGAGGCGGAAGGTGACGATCCGGGAAAAATCCTGATCAGCACTCCGTTCTTCATCAGCAAGTGATATTTGCAGACAATATTTTTATGCAAAAAGGATAAAAAAAATGCGTATAGGTTATTTCAAACACTGGAGCCAGCCGCCGTATACTTTCGTTGAATTTCTGCGTTCCGAAGGTGTGGTTATTGAGCAGATCGACTATTCTCTGCCCCGTTATCTGGAAAATTACGACGTCGTCATGGTCGAACAGAACGGATTCAACGATTATATCGAAAATGACGAACCGTATATCACCGACTGGGTGAAACGCGGCGGTATTTTCTGGTTCATGCATCAGGATTATCAGCGCTGGGCGCCCTACTTTCTGCCTGAAGATGTGGTCGGTTACACCCAGCTTATCCACCGCCACGTTCCCACCATCGGTGATCCCCAGCACAACGGAAAGTACATGTGCTACATGATGCCGTGGATCGAAGATTGCGGCAAGGGGTTGTTCAATGTTCCCAACAAAATAACTCCGGATGAGATGCTTGACTGGCATGTTCCGTGCAACAGTTTCCGCCTCGGCAGCGGCGGAGCGGATACGCTTGAAACGCTCCGCACAGCCGCCCAGTCCTGTTTCCTTGCCAATGAGAAGTGGGATATCCTGGGTACTTACATGGACCCGGCAGTTCGTGACGGCGCACTTATCCTGCGGGCAAAATGCGGCAGGGGAATGTACTTTATCAATCAGCTGCTTTTCCCCGAAGTCAAGGTTGAAGAAGGCGACCGCTGTGTTGCCTTCTGGAAGAAGTATATCCCCAACTTGCTCGCGTATTTTGAACGCTTTATCAACGGAACTCCGGAACCTGTCATTCCTGCGGCGGGAACTATCGCTGAAAAGAAAAACTACAAACTCTGTATCCACATGCACTCAATGGACTGGTACGGCTGTGACTCCGCGCCCGGAACCATCAATGCCATGATGCGTTTTATGGGATTTGATATCTGTTCACTGGCGGTGAAAGACACCAGTCCGTACAACGGCAAACTTGATGCGGTGAAGTATTCCGATGACAAAGTCCTTTTCCTCGACGGTCAGGAGTATCATCCTTTCAACTGGAAAGACCGCTTTGACCATATCGGCCACAACAACTACCACATGCTGCCCATCGGTATCGACCCGGATGCCTACACTCCGGAAAATACTTGCAGTTACTATGGTGATGAGGAGATCGATGCCTACTTGAAGCGGGCGATCAAATATGTCCACGACCATAACGGTGCAGTTTGTGCCACCCATCCGGTTGATGTCGATTACTGGTACGATTACGACTTTGATGCGGTCGATGAAGAACCGCTCAAGCCGCTTTCCGGTTCGATCATTGAGAAGTTCTGGCTTCAGGGCGGACGCATGGCATTGATGAACAGCGTTGACCTTTTCGGCTGGCGCCGTATGCTCCACAATCCTGCGGTGAACTTCGTCTATCTTAATGGTGAAAAACCGTGCCGTGACAGTGTGGTGAAAGCGGTCCGCAATCATCATACGATCGCTGCAACATTCTTCAATGAAGCGGATGTTATGCTCGGTGACAAGCTCCCCGGTGACGTGATTACCGCTGCTGAAGCGGAAAAATCCGTGCTGACGGTAAAAGGTGCGATCGCTCAGGGAGTTATCAAAGAGGTCAGAGTGTACGCTGATGCGGAAGTTGTCCGGAGTTTCAAACCTGACACTGCTGAAATCGACCTTCAGATACCGATGACCGGAGTCAAAGCGGATAAATTCATCCGTGTTGAGGTCGAAGGCGAAGACAAACTCAAAATCATGATCCCGACACCGTTCTTTATTGGAAAGTAATTGCCAAGATGAATAAAACATTATTTACTGCGCTTCTGCTGTCAATTCTGACAGCAGGGGCGGCGGAGCTTTTCACCCATGATGTGAAAACGGAAAAAAAGCCGTGGACACACACAAAATTCCAGAATCAGGCAGATGACTTTTCCTTTATCATAATCCCAGACCGCACAGGCGGTGAGCGCAGAAAAGGCATCTGGGCAGGGGCACTGGAAAAGGCAAATATGTTCAACCCTGATTTTATCATCACCGTCGGTGATCTGATCGAAGGGATAAACAAACCTCATCTGCTGACAAGGGAAAATATGGAAGCTCAGGTCAACGAATTGCTGAAAATCACCGAAAAATCAGCTGCACCGTTTTTTTATCTTGCAGGCAATCACGATATTTCCCGTACCCGCAAAGGATTCCCGAAAGTAAACGAGATGGGAGCGGAGATCTGGAAAGAAAATTTTGGAGTGACCTATTACAGCTTTGTTTATAAAAATGTACTTTTCCTCTGTCTTGATCAGCAGGAAGGGCGCGATTCCCGTCCGAAACAGTGCGGATTGACCCCCGAACAGACCCGATGGGCGCTGGATACATTGAAAAAACACTCCGATGTGCGTTGGACATTTATCTTTGTCCACTCACCGTGGACATGGTGCGAAGAGCCGTTTGCCAGAATTGAAAAGGCGATGGCAGAGCGCAATTACACGGTGTTTTCAGGTGATTTTCACTTTTACAGCAAATACCGTTTTTACGGCAGAGATTATTACCAGCTTGCCACCGCTGGCGGAGTATCTTCCATGCGCGGCACAGATTACGGTGAATTTGACCATATAACCTATGTTGCCATGACGGCAAAAGGCCCTAAAGTGGTGAATATACTGCTTGAGGGTATATTGAGTGAAAATATATTGCCTGCCGAAAAGAGTAACCACCCCAAGGTAAAGCGGGTGCTGGAAGTGTATAAAGAAAAAACACGGTGATCTACACACCTTCCATAAGATGAAGTTCGCGGATCTCACGCGAGCGGATACGGCGGGTGATTTCCAGAGCATGACTTTCCAGATACATATCAGATGAGCTGGAAAGTCCTCTTTTTTTCAGGATATCAACGGCACGGGCGCAGATTTTTTCGATAATCAGTGCTTTATCTCCGGCAGAAAGTGCCGAACAGAGCAGAGTTTCCAGATCACCGGCGGTTTCTCTGCCGGATAAAGGGAGCGTTTTCAGCGCCCGGAGTGACCACTTCCAGTAAGGTGCATAACGGTTGTTGAGCAGAAAAAACATCGTTACGGTGTGCCGCGCAAAATCCGACAGGGCAAGAACTGCCGCACCGTTTTCGCCGTGAGCCAGACAGCGGGAAAAGTTGTACTGTCCGCTTTGCGCCATGAGAACGGCGGCGGCGGCAAGTTTTTTCAGACGGACGTCATTGGGCATATCTTCGACAAGTCTGCGGCGGATAGCGGAAAAACTCCCGCTTTCATCAAGAAAAATTTCACCGTTGACCACTTCGGCAAAGGCGTATTCCGGAGTGTAGAGCCACTCCTGCCAGCTTTCCGGCAATCGGGGAAACCCCAGATGACGGCGGAGAAAGTCACTGATGCGCATCACACCTTTTTCCGAAGTGCCGTAAAGACTTTTTCCGCTTGAAAAATCCGGAAAATCTGCCGAAATTTTTTTATAGGCACGGCTCAGACGGAAGCCGCATTTTTCTTCCAGTTCATCAGAGAGCCAGAGGGTGAATCCGGCTTCAAAATCGTGATCGCGGGATATTTCATCGTCAAAACCGAAGGAGTCCGACCCCCGTCCGGCAATGCCGCAGGCGATTTGCGGAAGTTCCTGAGAAAACTCCGCTTTCAGCACCGGCAAACCGTATTCCTCAAAAAGCTGACGGGATAACTCAATGGCGTTCATAGATTTCCTTTGCGCGTCTCAAAAGTTCCGATTCATGATCTTTTCTTCCGGCGGCGCCGAAAACTTCCGCACACTTGGTGCAGGTGTGGGCATAATAGCCGTCACGCGGAACGGCAGGATCGTCGAAACATTTCATCGCTTCAGCAATCAGGTGATGCACTTCAGTGGAGTCAGTTTCAAAACGCAAGTGAAGCTGGAGCATATTCACCAGAGTTACGGCGCGATCCATGATTTTGTTTTCTTTATGCAGAATTTCCCCCGCTTCAATACAGCAGATAATGGCGGAGTGAAAATCGCCCTTGTCGGCGTAAACACTTGACATATTGTTGAGCAATCCGGCAAAATTCAGATCATCCAGCGGCAGATTTTTTGCATAAGCGGCATAGGAACGGTTGAAAAGTTCCATAGCGTTATCAAGTTCAGCGAAAGAGTGGAGCGCCGAGGCGCAGTTGAGCAGAATGGTTCCGCCGCTTACGGTATCGGCGATATCCAGTTTCTCAATAAGTTCCAAAGCGCGGGCAACAGCCTGTTTACCCTTTTCAGGGAGTTTGTTCATGCGGTAAAAGCCGACAAGTTCGTTGACGACGGACAACTCACCAGACAGGTCGCCGCACTGTGCGGCTTCACGCTGCCAGTGTTCAAGATATGCTCCGGACTCAGCACCTTTACCGGCGTTGAAAAGTCTGTCGCATTCTGAAATGATTTCAGCTACAGGTATTTTTCCGCTCATGCTGTTTCCTCCTGACATACTATACCGCCAAAAAAGTGCTTTTGCAAACGGGATTTTACAGTACTTTGTTCTTTTTCAATTCCCGCAGCGGCAGTGCTGTATTTTTCCGCAGTGATTTGGAAAGGTAATCCGCCGAGTTGAATCCGCATTTACAGGCAGCTTCTTTCAGTGTGATACCGCTGCCGCCGAGCATACGGATGGCATTTTTGATACGGACTGAAGCAAGATATTTCCCTGGTGTTACACCGAAATATTCCTGAAACTGTCTGGTCAGCGATACTCGGTGCATCTGAAAAAATCCCGCGATTCCGTTTATATCCAGATTCTGCTGACCGTAGTTTTTGTCGATAAAATCTTTTATCTGTTCCAGAAGCGGACGGGCTACCGCTTTGGGCGTTACCGCATAGGTAAGTATTTCAAATGCCGAATTGAGTGCCTTGAGCTGGGATTCTTTGATATTGTTCTGTAATTGAACCTCTATTGAAGCAAAGAGATCTTCAGGGCAGCTGCCAGCTTCCATCACACCAGGAACAAAACCCAGAGATTGAAAAAGCACTCCCGCATTCGGACCGTCAATCGAAAGCCAATGGTAATTGAATACCCCTGAAGCTGGCGCAAAACTGTGGAGCGATCCAGGGGGATAATAGAATACCTGACCAGGGCGCAGAAGATATTTTTTATCATTGTAAAGAAATTCGCCTGTACCGTCGACACACCAGAAAATTTCTCCGTGGCGTGCTATTTTCACCGTTTCCTGTTTATTGATTATAAAATGACCTGTTCCGCGAACAAAAAAACCTGTTTCTGGTTTTCCAGCCGCCATAATAAAATTTCTATGCAGTTTCATATTGCCTTTACAAACAGTTATTCAAAGTTATATATCTAATATATATAGTATTTTAGAATTTTTCAAGAATGTTTTTATGCATCTTTTGCAAATTTACTACATTTTTACTTTTCACTGCTACAAATTTACTTATCTGGTTTCTTGAAATCAATAATTTTACATGATATTTTATATTATCAACTACTAAAATGTCAGGATTGTAATATGGATCTGGTATACAAAAATCTTGAAAAACGTTTGACTCTGCAAAATGCCCATTACTTCTTCGGTTACTTTGACCGCACCCCGTGGAACAGCCGAAATGAACACCCTGTTCACAAAGTTCCATTTTCCAGCCGACAGCCGCGTTTCGGCGAAGCAGCAGAGATCGGAATCATGAAAGAAGGAGCATATATCCCTGTTTCAAAAACTCTTTCATGGTGCTGGCAGCAGGGGTCCATGCTCCAGTGGTTTGATGATGACCGACTCATTTTCAACGATGTCATCGGTGATCGTTTCGGTGCCAGACTGACTGATGGAACTGAATTGGCACTGCCTGTTTATATTTTGAGCAATGACCGCAGATATGCGCTTTCACTGAACTTTGCCAGATTGGAAACAGAACGCCCAGGTTACGGTTATCCTGGAATAGAAGACCCATTCCGCGACTGGGCATTTCATCCACAGGACGGGGTCGTTCTGATGGATTTGCAAAGCGGTGAAAACAAAATTGTCGTTTCAACAGAACAGCTTGTCAATGATTTTTACGCCCCGGGTATCGACACTGCAATGAATTGGGTCAATCATTTGACATTCAGTCCTGACGGTAAAAAAATAGCCTTTATCCATCGGTTCCGCTGTTTCGGTCCGTGGGGCAAGGGATTCCGCTGTTATGTCACACGGATATTTACCGCTGATTGCGACGGAAGCAATTTGCAGATGCTCAATATTGATTTTCACGCTTCTCACTACACATGGTGCGGAAATGATAAACTTGTAGTTTTTTCACGGCTGCCGCAAGGGGGAGATCAGTACCGTATTTATACCGTCGGTGTCCACATGCCTGAAATAATCGGGCGCGATCGGATGCCTGCCAACGGACACTGTTCATTTTCGCCTGACGGCAAACTGCTTCTTACTGACTCTTACACCGAAAAAGACGGCTGCCGTGAGTTGGTGATATATTCACCTGAAAAAGATGAGCGTTACTCACTCGGACGCTATTATTCGCCTGATATTCTGCAATATACCCGCTGTGATCTGCATCCGCGCTGGTCTTATGACGGCAAAAGAATATCTTTTGACTCTTTTCATGAAAAATTCCGCGGTGTTTATGCAATTGATTTGCCAAAGGAGATTTTGCAATGATTCTCGATGGAATTTGGGAGTTTGCGTGGTGCAAAGATAACGCTTCTGTGCCGTGCTTTGATACATTTGCAGCAGTTCCAGGGTGTTTTGATACACCAGGAATGTTTTATCCTGAACAGGGGACTGCTTATTACCGCAGAAAAGTCACCGCTGGCGGCAGTTTGCGTTTGAAGATCGCTTCATTCGGACTTCATGCACAGGTTTTCTGGGATGGCGAAAAGATTGCAGAAAGTTTTCTTGCATGGTCACCGCTGACCGCAGAATTTTCCACATCAGACGGTGTTCATGAATTGATAATTAAAGTCGACAATTTTATTGCTGGTCATCCGCTTTTCCGCGAAGATTATGATTTTTACAACTTCGGCGGCATTTACGATCATGTCACACTGGAAAATATTTCAGCGGACAGCATTCGGAAACTTGCGGTATTTACCCTTGACCATGAGACCGGAGAGATCGAATTACAGATCGAAAGTGCGGCTGAAAAACTGGATATATCTTTTGACGGAAAATTTTTCCGGTCGGTTGACAATACGCCGTCGCTCCGGCTGAAAGTACCGGATTTCAAACTCTGGAGCATTGATACTCCGGATCTTCATACGGTCACCGTCAATGAAAAGACGGTAACTTTCGGGATCCGCACTATCAACTGGGATTCGGATGTGTTGAAAATCAACGGCAAGGTGGTAAAACTTATCGGAGTGAACCGGCATGAGAGTCATCCGGAATTCGGGGCCGCCACTCCGGAAGCCCTGATCGCTTCGGATCTTTGTCAAATCAAGAAAGCCGGATTCAATTTTGTCCGCGGTTCCCACTACCCGCAACGGGAGTTTTTCTTTGAAATGTGCGACCGGCTGGGCCTGCTGGTCTGGGAGGAGCCGTTATCCTGGGGTAATTGTGAAAGTGATCTGCAAGATCCGGTTTTCATGGATACTCTTGAAGCACAGCTCCGGGATTGTATTGCCAATTCGATCAACCATCCTTCACTGATCATCCACGGTTTCCTGAATGAGTGTGCCAGCGATACCGATGCCGGATACGCCGCAGTCAAACGGCTTACGGATGTTTGTCACCAGCTTGATCCGGGCCGTCCGGCGACCTTTGCCACCAACCGCCCGCTGACGGATAAATGTTTTGAATTGGTCGATATTATTGCCATGAATATTTATCCGGCATGGTACAGCGGAGAGTATCCTTGCGATATTCCCGGCGAATTGGAAAAATATACGGCGGATCTTCCGGAAAAACCGCTGGTCATCAGTGAGATCGGAGCGGCGGCGATCTATGGGGATCACAGCGGGACCCCGTGGTCGGAAGAGTATCAGTCGGAATATGTAAATACCGTCCTGGAAAGTGTGGCGGCCGATCCCCGCTTTTCCGGGGTCATACTTTGGCTTTTTTGCAATGCCAATACCTACATTGATCCGGTAAGGGCCCGGTTCCGCCCCCGGGGATTCAATAACAAAGGATTGCTTGATGAGTACCGCCGCCCGAAACTGGCGTGGAAAAATCTGAAAATCGGCAGGGAGTTTTGATCATGGAACAGGCAATTTATCTCAACTACATCCGGATCCGGCGTAAAAGCAGTGAAAAGCGTCCGCTTGCCGAAGCGGTAAGACTTTGCAAAGAGGCCGGATTCACCCGCTTTGACTATTTTTCTGACTCGCTGGATGATGCCAAACGGGAAAGGGAGTTGTTTGATTCGCAGGCGGTGAAGGTCATTCAAAGCCATTGTCCATTTTTCCGTTATCAGGATAACGGGCTGGAAAAATTCCGCCGTACAGCCGGGGAAGCGGTGAAAATTGCGGCAGCTCTCGGAGCGGAATTTCTGGTGATCCACGCCGATGAATACCGGATGAATGATGAAATTTCCCGGAAAGAGATGTTGAAAATAACCCGGGAGTATCTCGCTCCGGTGGTCGATTTGTGCGGGCAATACGGCTTGAAAGCGGCCATTGAGAATCTTTTTGAGGAAAAGGGCCCGGGCCATCGCACCCGTTTCTGTTCCGAAGCCGAAGAGGTTATTGACGTGATCGAAAGTTTTCCCGGAACCGGTATCGGCTGCTGCTGGGATTCTGGACATCATCATGTTTCATTCGGTGATGAGGATTTTTTTGAAAAACTGGAAATGCTTGCACCATACATTCTCTGTACGCACATTCATGACAACCGTTACGGTGTTGATATGCACAAACCCGCATTTTTCGGTACCATTGACTGGGAAAGGGTCATATCGGTACTGAAAAAGTACGATTACAACGGAGATTTCAACTGGGAATTTGTCCATGACCGTGTACCAGATGAAGTTTACGGCGAATATTTGCGTTTTATTCATGCCTCAGGAAATTATCTTTTGAATCTGTAACCCAAACAACAGGAGAACACATTATGAAAAGAACACAAAATTTCACCCTTATCGAACTGCTGGTGGTTATCGCCATTATCGCGATACTTGCCGCGATTTTGCTGCCTGCACTGAATTCCGCCCGCCAGCGGGGTGTTGCGGCAGAGTGCCTCAACAAACTTAAACAAATCGGTCTTGCTTCGCTGAGTTACAGCGATGATAATGAGGGGTGGATGCTTCCTGGATATCTGGATGATTACCCTGACAGCGACCGTACCCGTTACTGGTACAAGAGAATAAAACCATGGCTCGGAGACGGTTGCGGCGAAGAACCTTATCCTGCTGGACTTTCAGGAGTTCCCCTGAAACAGCATTGGGGCAAAGTCAACTATATGCTCAACTGCTATGCCAATACAGAAGCACTTGCCCGTGCCAATCTCGGCTGGAATCAGCGTATAGGTTACACTGCCAAAGCTGACTGCCGTCCTTTGCTCAAACAGAATCAGATCAAGTATCCATCTGCCCGTATCGGCGCCTGTGATACGGCGTGGGAACATCTTTACGATGCGATAAATGACAATCCGACATGGTACAGCAGCACCTGTCCTGTATTCATTCACAACAACAGTGTGAATATTCTTTATCTTGACGGTCACGTATCTGGCATGACCAAAGGCGATGCCAGTCAGACAGGACTCCCTGGTCGTCCAGCTCATGTTTCAAAAATTTATGAACAGATGTACTACATGACCAAGTAAGGAAAAGCTCTTCATGAAATTGAAATTGCTGTTTGCTGTACTTTTGGGAGTAACGCATGTACTGTATGCGGGAAATATCCTGAGCATCGGAAAAAGCAGTGAAATCCCGGTGATCGACGGCAAAATAAACGAAAAGTGCTGGGAAGATACGCTGGCAGTGACCGGCTTTACTTTGCCCGGAAGTTTGAAATATGCCCAATACCAAAGCGAAGTGCGAATGTTCCATAATGGCAATTACCTCTATGGAGCGATCTGCTGTCAATCGCCTTCCGGCAGCTTGAACAACCGGCAAGTTCCGCTGCAGGATAATCCGGCGATCTGGAAAAATGATGCTCTGGAACTCTTTTTCGTCGGCAAAGGTGAAGCCCGGCAGCTTATTATTGACAGCAATGGTTCATATTTTGATGCCGCTTCCCGGCAGGTGGTGGTGGAAGATTCTTTCAACACGGTATGGCGGCACGACAAAAAATTTGCGGTCGTCGAAAAGTTTGCAGTAGAGACTGCCGGTGATTCATGGAGTGCGGAATTTGTTATTCCGCTGGCCGCTTTGCCCGCCGGTGAACTCCGTTTCAACGCCATCCGGGATATGCCCAAAGCCGCAGAATCATCCAGCTGGGCTTTGATGGAAGCTCCCCGGTGGTGGGAATTTGATACGGCGGCGGAAATGATTTTTGTTGACCGGGTGCCGGGAATGAAGATCGAAGTTCTGCCGCAATTGACCGGTGAGAGCCGGGCGGCGGTAAAAATTGCCGGTGATGCTCAAGCTGAATTGCTGGTGCAGGGGAAAAAAATTCCCGGGAATATCAGCAATGAAGTGACCGCTTTTACCTACTCTGTCACCCCGGAAACCGGTTACAAAAGTATGCGGCTGATCCTGCGGGTGATCGCCGGAGGCAAAGTGGTTTATTCCTTTGAACACGAAAAACCGACCGGATATGTGAAATTCACCCCGATAAATCTTTCCGGAAAAACGCTCTGTCTCAACTCATCCTTGAATCTGGAAAGCAATATCGGCTGGGAAACCCGGCACAACTATCAGGGCTTCAAAGTTAAAAAAAACACCAGACTGCACTTTCTGGTTCCGGAAGGGATCGTTGTCAGCAAAGCTCAAATCACCGGGGAAATAAACCGAGACTGGCAGAAATATATCCGTTATACCCAGGATGTTCCGTGGGTTTACAACGGCAGATTCTGGATAAAAAGTTTCTTTACCACCACGCTGCCTTCCGGAAGCCGGGGAAAAATTTATTACTCTTCCGAGTGTCCTGACAGTATTCAGCCGGAAATTGCCATCGAATTTGAAGTGGTCGATATCAAAGAAGTAGCTCCGCCGGAAAAATTCATTACCGGGCATTACGACAACTGGGTGCCGACTCTTCAGGCCGCCATGGTTTGGAAAAAGACCGGCAGTAATACCTTCCCCCTGCGTGGCAACCGGCAGCACAGTATCGATTTGGCCCGGGAACTCAAAAAAGCCGGATTTTATATCCGCCGCGGGGATTATTTCTGGCCCGATGGAGTTTATCAGGGCGGGGCGAGAAATTTCAGCAAGTGGGCGGAAAACGACCGGCAGGCCCGGGCCCGGGATATTGCCGGATATTATATCGCTAACGGCAATGATTTTCAAATCAGTCCGGCTTACCGGGGGAAATTCTATGATGAAGCGATCGCCAAAGAGATCGAATTTTGCAAAAAAGCCGGGATCAACTGGATGGCTTTCGATTTGGAAAATTACATCCAGCCCCGGGGCAATATCGGTGATTTTTCGCCTCGCACGTTGGGACTTTTCCGGGAATACTGGCAGAAAAAATTTCCGGATAAAGCGATCCCTGATCCCAAACAATTTGAAAAAACGCCGGAAAAATTCCCCTTTGAACATCAGCAGTGGGTCAATTTCAAATGTGCTTTGTGGGCAGATTTCTTCGGGGAAATGAAGCGTCGTTTTGCCAAAGAATTAAGCGGCAGTGAATTTCAAAGTTCGCCGTTTGACGGGGCGGTCTTTTCCGACTGGAATACCGAAAGACCCTTTACGTTAGAGCGGCAGAATCAGACTTTACGCAATGCGGAGTACTTCAAAGTTTTCAATATTATGGAACTTGATGCCTACTCCAGCATTGATCGGAATTTGCGGGAGATCGAGTGGCAGTTTTCCATGATGGAAAAACTCTTCCCGGAAGTAAAGGTGCAGTGGATCATCACTCCCAGCCCGGATCGGCTCAATAACGGATCGTGGGGATTTTATATCACCACCGCTCCCCGGATGAAGGATGAACGCAAATATCTTTTCATGGAAACTATGACCATGGGAGCCAAAGGATTTTACACCTGGTACACACCGTTTATCACCATGGATTATCTGCGGCAATTCGCCGAAGGTGTGGCATTGCTTAACAAGGTCGAAAAAATCGTTCTCAACGGCACTCTGGTAAAGGTGGAAAGTGATTTGCCGGCAATCGACGTGGAAGAGTATTTCTTCGGGCAGAAATCGGTCTGGAAAAATCAGAAACAGGTTTTTACCCGCGGTTTGAAATATGGTGATCAGACGCTTATTTCCGTCGGGGAATACCGCAATTTGCAGGAAATGACCGTAGAAGTAAAATTCGATTTTGAGTCCGATACCACGATCAGAGATTTGGAAACTGAAGAGATAATTGCAGAAGTCCGGCAGGGAGCAAAAAGTTTCACGGTGAAGCTCCCCAAAGACCGCCGCTGCCGTTTATTTCTGCTCACACAAAAGGATTAAAGCAATATGAAAAAAATTATTTTACTTTTTGCAGGACTTGGTATTCTGACCGCAGCCGCAGCAGAAATCCGCTTCGCCGACCCGATGATTCAGCTTAAAAAAGATTTTTTTGCGGGTAAAATGACAGGAAAAAATTCTCATGCCGCCGTTGCAGGCAAGCAGGAGTTTCCCGATTGCTGGAAATATTATTACATCGCTTCAGGCGACAAACCTGAAAATTTTGTTCTTCAGCCGCTTAATGCGATTTCTCCCGATTTGCCAGTGGCAAAACTCTGGAATAAAGTTATCCTTGCTCCGTCAGCGACAGACAAGAAGTTCGAATATCCTGCATTTATTGACATCTATTTTTATCCCAAAAGCAAAATGGGCGGGGCTTATTCATTTACCAATCCGCTGAATAAAAAGTGCAAGCTTTACCTTGAGGGGAATTTGCGGCGGGAAAAATCTGTGCGTGCCTTTGTCTATATCAAGCGCGCTGACGGAACAATAAAACTGCTTACCGATGACATGGACTCTGATGCGTGGCAGCATCAGGAAACCAAATTGAAAGACCGCACTCTTGTGCGTCACTATCTCAAATTGCAATTTGAAGAAGAATTCAACCCTGGTGATATACTTGTCATGGCATGTACTCCCCGAGATGGAAAGTTTCCTGCAAAAGGTTATATATTTTCCATCAGCGGCTGGGGCGCAAAATGGAATCCTGTGATTTCTCTGGAAACTGCAGAATAAAATTACCGTTTTTCAATAAAATAATATAAAATAGTGTTTTGCTGCTTGACAAAACGGTATTTGTATATATATTACCTGAATCAAAGCAGAATCAATTTTTTATGAAAGAGGGAATATTATGCGTTTCAGACAAGTTCATCTGGATTTTCATACTGGACCGGCGATTCCGGAAGTAGGTCAGTCTTTTGACAAAAAAGATTGGCAGGATAAGCTGAAAAGAGCCAGAGTAAACTCCATCACCTGTTTTTCACTCTGCCACCACGGTATGAGTTACCACCCGACCAAGGTCGGCATGATGCACCCCGGTTTGAAATACAATCTGCTCCGCGCCCAGATCGAAGCAAGTAAAGAAATCGGCGTGAATGTCCCCATCTACCTTACCGGAGGAATCAATAACTACGCCGCCGAAACCCACCCCGAATGGCGGCAGATCAATGCCGACGGAAAATATTACGGATGGGTGGCAAGTCCGGTCGCTCCCGGTTTCCGGCAGTGCTGTTTCAATACCGCATATCTCGATTATCTCTGCGATCATCTGGTCGAAAGCTGTACCATGTTCCCCGAAGCTGACGGAGTATTCATCGACATTATCCACGATTACTCCTGCTGCTGTCAGAAGTGCTTTGACGGTATGCTTGAAGCCGGACTTGATCCGGTCAAAGAGGAAGACCGCAAAAAGTTCGGCAGAACTACTCTGATGAAGTATTACCGCCGTACTGTGGAAGCTATCCGTTCAGTGCGTTCTGATATGCCGATATTCCACAACAGCGGCAATGTTCCCATCGGTGACCATGAGATTCTGCCCTATTTCACCCACCTTGAACTGGAATCCCTGCCTACCGGCGGCTGGGGATATGACCACTACCCGATCTCTGCGGCGTACAGCCGCAATCTGGGAATGGATTTTCTCGGAATGACCGGCAAATTCCACTGCTGCTGGGGGGAATTCGGCGGATTCAAGCACCCGAATGCGTTGCGTTATGAGTGTGCCGCGATGCTTGCCCAGAACTCCAAGTGTTCCATCGGCGACCAGATGCACCCCTGCGGAAAACTCGATGATACCACATACGATATCATCGGCAAGGCGTATGAGGAAGTGGAAATAAAAGAGGAGTTCTGCGAAAACGCCTCCTGCGCCGCCACCACAGTCATCCTTGCCAATGATGAATATGATGACGGCGTTATCGGTGCGGCAAGATTCCTGCTGGAAAATCATCTGCCCTTTGATATCGTCGATTGTGAAATGCCCACAGATAAATACGACCTTATGATCGTGCCTTTCAACCGGGTACTGAATGAAAAGGAAAAGGTCAAAGTAACAGAGTTCGCCGCAAAAGGCGGAAAAGCCGTTCTGACCTGCAATACCGCATTTGATGAAAACGGCAAGGCGATTCTTGACTTCGGCGGGGAAATTTCAGAAGATTCACCCTATGTTCCGGATTATGTCAAACTTGACGATGATGTTCAGGGAATGTTCCGCACGCCGTTTCTGATGCATTTGCGTTCCAAACGGGTGAAGGCGGTCACTGCCCGGTCACTGGCAAAGGTTTATGACCCGTATTTCAACCGCGATGCAAAACACTTCTGCTCACACCAGCATACGCCGTACTGCACGGAGGAATCCGGTTTCGATGCCGCACTGCTCAACGGCAATATCCTCTATTTCGCCCACCCGGTCTTTGCGTTGTACCGCAATTCCGGAGCAGTGATGCACAAAAAATATATCAGAAGTATCCTGGATGAACTTATGGCGGGCAAATATCAGGTGGAAACCGCAAATCTGCCTTCAGTCGGCAGAGTTACGCTGATGAAGCAGGAAAAGGAAAAACGTCTGGTCTGCCATGTTTTGTACGCTCCGTTCGTTCTGCGCGGCGGCAGAAAGGAGCTTGAAGGCAGACAGAACAACCTTTTTCCGACGGAAGTTATCGAGGATATTCCGGATATGTTCAACGTTCAGCTGAAAGTCAAAGTTGATTCCGCAGCAGTCGAGTCAGTGACTCTTGAGCCGGAACATAAGGAAATCCCCTTTACTGTGCATGATGGATTTATTTCTTTCACCATTGCTCAGTTCAACTGCCACACCATGGCGGTGATCAAGCTCAAATAAAACACTGTACAGAAGTGTACGGACAGCAACGGATAAGTACGCAGTGGTCATTTGACGCTCCCGGCGCGGCGCAGTCAGATACTCATCACGGACTTATCCGTAAGTTTTATTTGCTTTTTTCAGAGCCAATTTCAAAAGTCAATCAAAAAAAGATTGAAAAGAGACCATTGAGGAGATGAAAGCTGGTAGTTTGATCCGCCGTCGCCCTTCGGGCTATGGCGGGACAAGGAGCGCTGTTGCAAAACCTGATGTTTTGCGGCGGTCTCTTTTCAGCGTAAAATAAATTCACTTGGAATGATTGGCAGGCAAAAAAATCCATTGCTCAAAACTGATGTTTGAGCAATGGCAGATTTCAAGTTAAACGCCGTAAGAGTTGCGGCGAGCGTTGCACGCCGCCGCGATCCGTCTTCGCACAAGGCTTCGCCGGGACAAGGGGGTCTGGGGAATTTCTTCCCCGAAAGTGGCACTCGTGGCGCAAATTTCATCCCTCCTGT
Organism: Lentisphaerota bacterium; assembly: GCA_015061615.1. Lineage (GTDB taxonomy): Bacteria > Verrucomicrobiota > Lentisphaeria > Victivallales > Victivallaceae > UBA1784. The sequence continues at coordinate 5,730 of SUWE01000024.1, read as the reverse complement.
CGCCAGAAAAGGCGGCAGAGGGTGAAACTTTGCGACACATGAGTCGAACCACCACCATACACGCATACCACTTGCCAGTACAAAATCCCGCATGCGCGGGCGCCAGGGGTGCAGGGGGCGTCCGTCTTCGTTAAACTACGCCGTGACAAGTCGTTAGCACCCCTGCAAAAAAAAACACAGGTTTTGCAACAGCGCCCTAAAACGCCCCTTTTCAGATCGCAACGGGAATTTTCAAGAATTTTTGAAAACTTTTGAAATTGCCTCCGGACAGCAGTGTTTAATGTTGTACGATCTGAAATTTTGAAATATGTAAAAGCAGTATGACACTTTCTGTCTGATACCGGCAGTTATATTATGTCCATGTCAACAAAGAAAAAGGGAGGGACAAATGAAAAATCTTGGCTGGGCAGTTCTCGCGGGCAGTGCGGCAAGGATATGCTTCCACTTTCCGGAAATCATCGTCTGGGCATTGTTCGCGGCGATACTTTATGTTACGTTTGTCCGTCCGTTCCGTACATTTTTCGGCAACAGCAGCAATGAGGAGGAATAAATAATGAGAGATACCCAGCGCCGGGCGATCATTGCCCTTGCCGGATTCTGGTTTCTGGTTTTCAGCGTGATATTTGTCTTTTTCCTTTTCTGGAAGGTGAAACTTTTTATTGCCATTGCCGCTTCCGCCGGCCCGGTCGGCTGGATGATCGCGATCGGCGTACTGCTCTATCTGCTTTGCTTCGCTCTCGCCATGCAGCCGTAAAAAAATCGGGAAAAAACAGCCTGATTTTATGAAGCAGGACATCAGATGTCCGACACCCACAACTATATTATGCTCATGTTCAACACAACAAAAGGCAGCAGAGCCTGCCGGAAAAGGAGAATACCATGAATACTTCCGCCACTATCACCCGCAATCTCAAGACCGTTGCCGAATTTATCAATCAGGCAAGTGTTGCCCATGCCGGAAATCTCCGCGGGGATTCCGACAATTTCAGCAGCATAGAAATTTCCGGTGCTGTTCTGGAAAATAAAAACCTTTCCCGTTCCGAGTGGAATTTTTCCAAAATCGAAAATGTCACCTTCTGCGGCATCAACCTTGAAGGCGCGGAGTTCAAGTTTACGGAGCTTTCCGGAGTGACCTTCGAGCGCTGCAAACTGGAACGGGCAGACTTTGATTTCTGCAAAATGGAAAATGTGACTTTCAATGAGTGCGTTCTTTACAGCGCCGGCTTTGATTTTGCAAGCGGTAATGCCGCGTTCAATGCCTGCCAGCTTGAAGGTGCTGAGTTTCACCACGTTTCGCTGAAACTTGCAATTTCCAACTGTTCCGGCGAACAGGCTGAGTTCAATTACTGCCCCGACTTGCAGCTCACGGCGGAAAACTGCGACTTCCACAGTATCGAGTTCTGCGACACTGTCATCAACGGCACGCTCAAAAAGTGTGTTCTGAGCAACGGGGATTTTTCCGGCAGCAACGGTGCCAATGCCCTTTTTGACGAATGCCGTATGCGCGACATCAACAAGTCAGGTGCCGTTGGCATCAATGCTGACAAAGACGACGAAGATGATGACGACGACTTCAACTTCGATTTCGATTGACCTCCTTATGTTGACTCTGCGGGAGATTCCGCTTCGGGTTTCCCGCAGAGTTTTTTCTCCGCCTGACAACAACTGATAACTTACAAGGATAATCTATGGAACATACTGCCCTCATTGAAAAAGCCGACCGTGAACGCCTTTTCGGAAAAGGCGTTGACATTTACAAAAATTACTATGCTGTCCTGGGAATTTACAATATCCTGAAACAGATCGGCGTGCGTACTTCTCATGACAGCGACTGGTTCCGTGCGGTGACTGAATTTGTCACAACTGCCGAACTTTCAGAACTCTACAATAAAATTATTTCCCCTGACAGCCGTCATGATCTGGCGACCAGCCGGAATCACCGCACTCCGCCGGAAATCAACGACGATGATCCGGACGACATCGTCTCATATCTGGCAAAAAATATCGTCTGCCGCAAAAAAATGTGGCGGGGAATGACAATCATCCACAAAAAACGCCTTGAAGAATACAAAGCGGCGCTTGAAGACCCTGAACGGGAAAAATCCGCTGTGGAACTGCGTTTTCTTGAGATGAAAGAACTTTTTTCGCTCAGTGAGAAGGAACTCCACATGCTTATGGCGGTCTATCTCAGCCAGACCCGCAGTATCGAGTATGGCGATTTCGATATCAACCGTTTCCACCAGACGGAAAAGATTTCTGCCCTTGCACGCATTCTCGGAATGCTTGAAGTCGAAGTCGCAGCTCTGCTTGATGATGATAAAAATATCAAAAAATACGGTCTTGTTGACTCCGACCTTGACCTTGACCGGACTTTTCTCAGCTATTTGAGCGGCGTATCAAGCCAGCCGCTTGCCGAAAGATTCTGGACGAAGTACGAAGGAGAAGTCCTCCCCTGGAACTTCCACGGCAAAATCGCAGAGAAGCACGGCGAAGTCCTCAAGAGGATGATTCGTGCAAAGGGTTCAAAATCAGGAATTTCTGCAATCCTTTACGGTGTTCCGGGGTCGGGAAAATCCAGTTTTGCCGCCAGTCTGGCGGCGGATATGGGCAAAAAGCTCTATTTTATCGCCCAGAATGACAACGACAACCACCGTCAGAGTTACAGTGCCGCTTTCCGTTACGCCGCGCTCGCTGTCGCTCAGAAACAGCTTGACCCCGATGATTGTATCCTTTGCGTTGATGAAGCGGATAAACTCCTTGAAAATCAGGGCGTCGGCGGCGGTTTCCTCGCCCGTCTTTTCGGTTCCGATATCGCCGGCAGCCGGGATGGGGAAAGCAAGGGGCAGCTCAACAGTGTTCTTGACAACAATCACCACACTATCCTGTGGATTTGCAATTCAAAACAGGAGGCGATCGACCCCTCAAGCAGACGCCGTTTTGACTACAATATTTTCTTTGACGAACTTTCGGCAACCGCCCGGGGCTATGTCTGGAAAAATGCGCTGAAGTTCCACCATGCCGAAGGTAAATTGAGTGATTACTTCATCGAAAAAATTTCTCTCCGCTATCCGGTCAATCCCGGCGGTATTTCCATTGCGGTCAAGAATGCGGCGGCGCTTTGCAATCATGACAGTTCTCTGAATTTTGAGGTTGAAGTCCTGACTTTTCTCAAAGCGCACTGCCAGCTTCTGGGAATTCAGGAGTCGCCTGAGGAGATGAACGAGCCTGCCCGCGACTACTCCCTTGAGGGGTTGAATATCCGTTCCGGTATCAAACTGCCCCGTCTTATCGACGCCTGCAAAAATTTTCTGAAAAACGCTGATAATGCGGAAGTGAACCGCGATCAGCCCCGGATGAATCTGCTGCTTTTCGGCACTCCCGGTTCCGGAAAAACAGAATTTGCAAAGTATCTGGCAAAAGAACTCGGCAGGAAACTCTGCATCAAAAATGCCAGCGATTTGCTCAATATGTATGTCGGCGGAACCGAACAGCGTATCGCCGCCGCCTTTGCCGAAGCTGAGATGAATAAAGAAATCCTGCTGCTTGATGAAGGTGACTCTCTTCTGGCGAGCCGTGACGGAGCGGTGCGTTCATGGGAAGTTTCGCAGGTCAACACGCTGTTGACAGAAATGGAGCGGTTCAGAGGGATTCTTATCGTTTCGACCAACCTTATCCAGAGACTTGATCAGGCGGCTCTGAGACGTTTCAGTTTCCGTCTGCACTTTGATTACCTGAATAATGAGGGCAAGGAGTGTTTCTTCAAAACGTACTTCGCAGGTCCCATGGAACTGCCCGAACTTACCGAAAGCGAAAGGAAACGCCTCTGCGCCATCGACAACATGACTCCGAGCGATTTCCGGAATGTCCGTCAGCAGTTCTTCTATCTTCAGGATGAATCTCTGAGTAACATGGAAATCATCGAGGCGCTTGAAACCGAAATTGCCAGCAAGACTTCCGGTTCAAGCTACAAGGGGCTGGGAAATGTCGTTCACAAAATGGGGTTCAACTGATGCTGTATTTCGCATACGGGAGCAACCTCAATATTCCGCAGATGTCCCGCCGCTGTCCGGAGGCGGCGGGTGTCTCTGCCGCTATCCTCAGAGGGTGGAAACTCCATGCCCGTTATTATGCCGATATCGAACCTGCGGAAAATGAGTGCGTTTACGGCGCACTTTACTCCATCAGCGATAACGATCTGGAATCGCTTGATTACTACGAGGGGTATCCGGAGTATTACACCCGCGAAATCGTGACGGTGGAAAGCGTTACGGGTGAAACCTGCGAAGCATGGGTATATACCATGACCGCAGAGTATAAAGATGCCCGCAACGATGCACCGTATTCAGAAAGCTACCGTCAAATCTGCTCCGGAGGGGCAAAAATGTGGAACATTCCCGACGCCTTCGGGTGATTACCTGCCGAGACACTTTCTGAGAACCGGCAAAACTTTGCGGTACATGCGGTAAAATCCCAGATCGTTGGGGTGACATCCGTCGACGGTACAGAGGTCAAAGTTTTCACCGGCAAAAAGGGTCTGACCGTCTATGAAGTAAACATTTTCATCTCCTTTGGCAACTGCATCGAGGTAAGTTTTCTTCACCACGTCGCGGCGGCGGGAGTTGAGTTCGATACTTTCCTGATTGAAATAGGGGAAATCGGGTTTTGAAAGCATGATGACCGGCAGATCCGGCTGGGCTTTGCGGATGATGCTGAAAAATCTGGAGTGGGTATTTTCCAGATGCTCCACAGTCGGTGCATTGTGGTCGTAATCCATGACAAAAGCGGAAAGTTTCAGTTTGGCGATCGCTTCAGCCACGGCTTCCTCTCCCTTGCCGCAACCGGAAAAGCCGAGGTTGATCTGTTCGGCATCGACTGCACGGCAGAGCATCGAAGTGTAAGCGTTGCCCGGGCGCGAGGCGCATCCGCCCTGGGTGATGGATGAGCCGTAGAACAGCACCGGAGCATTCTTGTGCGCTTTGGGCGGAGCGATACGGCAATTTTCTTTCAAACCGATCTCCACTTGTTCAACGCCGCCGTAAAGGGGAAAGTTCACGAGCCATTCACAGAATTTTCCATCCGGATTGGCTGCCGCAAGTGCTTTGACTTCCGTTGCGCCGTAACCGGGCTGAACAGTGTGGTTGAAGATGAATTTTCTGCCGTCGGGTTTGAAAAAGAGATCGAATCCCATCGTTCCGGTGCGCGGCATGTGATTGAAGTCGCAGCCGTGGGCAAGTTTCGCGCGGAGCATGATTTCAGGGGAGTCGGTTTTGAATCTGACACAGACACCGGCGGTATGATTGCTCAAATCCAGCGCTCCGGCGTTGACATCTTTTCCGGTAAAGGTTTTGGGCAGCCGGTAGTAGGCGCCGTTGTTTTCATTGTACCATGCCAGACCTTCGATAACGAAGGGGGCATTTTTTACATCGCAGAAGATAAAGCCGTTTTCGTCCGCACTCCGGGCGCAGAAATTTTTGTCGATTTTGGTGATATCCATGAAAAAGTTCCTTTAAGTTGAAGGTCATTCGGGATAATATACAACGCTTTTGTGTATTTGCAAGCAAAACAAGCCACTTTCTGCAAGCCGTGGGGGTCAGTTTGCAAACAGACCCACTTACTGCAAGCTCTGGGGTGGAGCTGCCAACTATGAATACTGGGAATACTCCTATGAGAGACTAAAAATCAAGTGTTTTTTGAAAAAAAGTGGAAAAAAAGTGTGATAATCAGCGGAAG
>SUWE01000093.1 GCA_015061615.1 Lentisphaerota bacterium | reverse complement strand
ATACCGGATTGTAAACGGTCTTTGCATTTCTGTGAAAACGGTAACCGTTGTACCACTCTTTGATTTTGGCTTTGAATGCTTCAATATCCTGTTCACCGGCAACAGCTTCGATACGGTCTCCGAAGTTGGCTTCCAACTCCTCCTGCGTGTAGCCGAACATGGTGGCATACCGGGCATCCATCGTGATATCGGTGAGGTTGTTCAAGTCAGAAAAGAGCGAAACGTGGCTGAATTTACTCACTCCTGTGACAAAGAGAAAACGCTCCTTGTCGTTGCGGTCTTTCAGCACGCTGTAAAAACCCTTGAGACACTTCTGGATATTGGCGATTTCCGGATTGGAAATATTGTCAAGAATCGGTTTATCGTACTCATCGACCAGAATGACCACCTTATTTTTCCTGGCAAGCTGATCGATCAAATCACCGAAACAGAGTGCGGGAGTCGAACCGGAAACCCCGATACCGTATTCTGCGGCGATTCTTTTAACTTTTGCCGTCAGGTAATCCGGCAGCTCCTTCATCGCATCAGAAGTGACATTGTAATCGCCGAAGCTCAAATGGATGACCGGATGCACTTTCCAGTCGTATGGCTTATCGTAAAGGGCAAGACCTTTGAAAAGCTCTTTTTTGCCCTCAAAGACCGCCTTCAGAGTAGACACGGTAAGAGACTTACCAAAGCGGCGCGGACGGGAAAGGAAAAAGGAACCTCCGGCTGGATTGATCAAGTTCCAGATATACTCTGTCTTATCGACATAGAGGTAACCTTCCTGCCGTAATTTTTCAAAACTGTAAACGCTTGCGGTAATATTTTTCATTATTCCGTACTCCTGTTGATGTAATATACACTGAATCAACGATGATTTCAATCAACAATTACGCAAAATCAAAAAAAGTTTTTTTAAGGCTTGAAAATATTGTTTGTATGTGGTATTGTATACCCGCAGACATAAAGGATATCGCTATGGCAGATTTTGAACATACATTTACCCGGCGGAGCGACAAAAAACAGTTCGCCGCCGCATTGCTGAATTATTATCTCTATATTTATGCCCCGCGCATGATAACGATGTTTACAGTTTCGCTGTTTTGGATTTTTCTCTGCATGACACAGTTTGCGCAGGATTTGCGCCAGGTGATGATAATGATCGCCGGTGTCGGATTTGCCTGTATGATTTTTGAGTTTCCCGTATTTATGTACCGTGTGTTCAAAGTTGTCACCCCGATGGGGACGTTTGAAAAAGATACATATTTTCACTTTTACGCCAATAAACTGCTCTGCCGCTGCGGCGAAAATGAAAACGTCACCGAATACCGCACCGTTTCCGGGTATTTCCGCTTCCGGAAACGGATATTTCTGCTTGTGGGCGGTCAGATGTTTTTTGCCGTTTTCCGTGAATCTCTTTTCGATGACAAGATAAATGACTTCATCTCAGCTCTTGCGGATTCCGGAGTGAAAAAAGTGAAATTTTTCTCCCCGGAGCGCTGGGGAGTTACCCTCGGCTTTATCATTCTTTGTGCAGTGGCGCTTCTTTGTGCTTTGTAATCATAAAATAAAGGTTGAACAAATGAAAAAAATCATCGCACTTTTCCTCGCACTTCCCGTAATCCTTTCTGCCGCAGATATCTACATGGCGGGTGACTCCACCATGGCGCACTATGCGGGCAAATATCCCCCGCTGACCGGCTGGGGCATGAAGATGCAGAACTTATGCAAAGACGGTGTCATCGTTCACAACCGCGCGGTAGGCGGCCGCTCTTCCAAATCATTTATCACCGAAAAATTGTGGGAAAAGATCATGAATGATGCCAAAAAAGGTGATTTCGTCATTATCCAGTTCGGACACAACGATGCCGCAAGGGGGGATAAGAATCTTTACCGCTCAACTTACCCTGAAAACACCTACCGCCTTTACCTGCGTATTTACATTGCCGAAGCGCGTTCCAAAGGATTGATCCCCGTGCTTTGCACACAGACCCTTCTCTGCGATTTCGGTAAAGACGGAAAACTTGCAAAGAACCGTCCGGTCAATGAAAAATATGTTGCCGCCTGCCGCGAGATCGCCAGAGAGACCGGATGCGATTTTATCGACCTCAACGCCTGTGCGATGGAAAAACTTGCCAAACTTTCCCGTGCGGAAGCTGAAAGTTACTACATGGTCCTCAAAAAAGGTGAATATCCCAACTATCCCGACGGCAGAAACGACCGCTGCCATCTGCATCTGCGCGGAGCGGAATTTTACGCTCAGCTCTTTGTTGAACAGGCAAAAAAACAGAATCTGCCCATCGCTGAACTCTTCAAATAAGAAAGAGGTATCCACCTTATGTCAAAGATCGACCTTGCCGGCTTGTGGCAGTTGGAGTGCGACAAAGCCGGATTTGTTCCGCTTCTTGCAAAAGTTCCCGGAGACAACGTTTCTGCTCTTGTTTCAGCAGGAGTCATCCCCGACCCGACCTACCGCACCAATGAACTTGCTGTACGCTGGATAAAGGATTTTCAATGGAGTTGGAGCCGGAAATTTGAAGTTCCGGAAGATTTCCTCAGTGCCGCGCGTATATGGCTCAATATCGACTCTCTTGATACCGCAGGAAAAATCTTTATCAACGGCAGGGAGGTCGCCGTTTCTGAAAATATGTTCATCCGTCTGCGCATCGAGGTAAAAAAGTTTCTCAAAGCCGGACTCAATGAGTTGACCGTGGTCATTGCCCCGATGGAAGAGTATATCCGCAAAATGGCGGAGTGTGTTACAGTTCCCCCGCCGGCACCGCCTGCCGCAGGCGGCGATCAGATTTCCGGAATGAACTATATCCGCAAAGTCCAGTGCCACGGCGGCTGGGATTGGGGCATCTGTCTGCCGGTATGCGGATTGTACGGCGACGTATGTATCGAGTCATCCGATGGTCCCCGACTGGAGTATTTCTACACGGAACAGGAGTTTTACGAAAGAATTTGCCGTATCACCGCCGTTGCCCTGATCGATTCAACCGTTGAGACCACTGCCGGAGTCGATTTCACTTTCAATGGGGAGGTGAAAAAAGTCAATGCCTTTCTGGGCAGAGGGGAAAACCGCATCACCGCCGTTTTTGAGCTTGAGGATCCGGAGTTGTGGTATCCCGCCGGATACGGCGCCCAGCCGCTCTATGAACTTTCCGCAGCGTGTGCGGGCATGAGTATATCCCGCCGCATCGGTCTGCGGAAACTGGAAACTCTCTGCGAAAAGGATGAATACGGGACCTCCCTGAAAATCCGCGTCAACGGTGTTGATATTTTTGCCAAAGGCGCCAACTGGATACCGATGGATTATCTGCCGTCAAAGTTCACCGCTGAACGGTATGAAAAAATCCTTTCCGATGCAGTTGCAGCTAATATGAATATCCTGCGCGTATGGGGCGGCGGACTGTATGAAAATGAGGATTTTTACCGCATTTGCGACGAAAAAGGGATCCTTGTCTGGCAGGATATGATGTTCGCCTGTGCCATTTATCCGGCGACAGAACGCTTCCTTGACTTGGTGGATAAAGAGATCACTCATCAGGTGCGCCGTCTGCGTGACCACGCCTGTATCGCGCTGTGGTGCGGCGACAACGAGTGTGCTTCAGTACTTCAATGGCACGGCAAAAACGATTTGCGTAAAACCGCATGTTACGACCGGGTCAATCAGACGATCGGCAAAGCGGTGAAAAAGGCGGATGAAAGCCGCATTTTCCGTCCGAGTTCCCCCTGCAATACTCCGGATGACTTCACCGGCACCGACGATCAGCAAAACGGTGATATCCATTACTGGGCGGTTTGGCACGGCGGACAGCCGTTTGCCGATTTTTACAATGTCAAACCGCGTTTCTGTTCCGAGTTCGGGTATCAGTCGTTTCCGTCAATGAATACGGTGCGGCGCTACACGGAAAAATGCGATCGTAATGTGACTTCGCCGGTGATGGAACTGCATCAGAAAAATGTCGGCGGCAATACAAGGATCGTGGAGATGTTCGCCAGATATTTCCGTTATCCGTGCGGATTTGAAAATTTCGTCTATTTGAGTCAGGTTCAGCAGGCGGTCGCCATCCGTACTGCAGTGGAGTACTGGCGCACACTGAAACCGTACTGTATGGGGACGATCTACTGGCAGTTCAACGACAACAATCCGGTCGCCTCATGGGCAAGCGTGGACTATTACGGTAACTGGAAACAGCTCCATTATCAGGCAAAGCGTTTCTACGCCCCGGTATTGGCAACAGCGGTTCCGGATGATGAACACGATTCGGTGTCGTTCCATGCTGTCAGTGATATAGGGGAAAAACTTCAGGGCAGACTTGAAATATCGGTGCTGGCTCTGGCGGACGGAAAAGTTCTGCGAAACAAAACTGTTCCGGTGGAACTTGCTCCGTTTGCGGCGGAAAAAGCAGTTTCCTTCAACAAAAATGAATTGCTGGGGGATTTGGAAAGCGCCTTTGCCGTTTACACCCTTGTCCTTTGCGGCAAAACTCAGGAGTACCGCAGCAGCGGAGAATATTTTGCCCTGCCGTGGAAGCGTTATGAATTGCCGGATACGGAGATATCCGGTGAAATCAGTTGTTCCGGCGGCGGCAAATGGAGCTTGAAACTTGCCAGTGACCTGCCGGCGTTCTTCGTCTTTGCAGAGTTCAGGGATATCCGGGCGGTATTTTCCGACAACAGTCTGACTTTATTGCCGGGCAAATGTGTTGAACTTCTCTTTGAAACAGACGGGGAATACTCCGTCGATGAGCTGAAAGAGAAGCTGAGCATCAAAGATTTGCGTTCATCTTACCGCGAAAAAGAGTGAGGCGGAATAAAAATATCAAACAGATCATTCCCCTTGAAAAGAAAGTTGACGGGAAGGAGCAAAATCGAATACGATCACCCGGAATACGGAACAGTGCTTTTCCGCATCTGAAAAAATGAAGGATTCTTGAAAAATGGAACATCTTGCCGGATAATATTTTCTCAACAGCGATCTGCGGGTTGAGGAGATCCGCGAACAGATAAGAGAGCTTTGCCGGGCAGGTTATGAAACGATCTTCCTTCACGCCCGTGCCGGATTGAAGACTCCCTGCCTTTCAGCATAAGGTTGGAAATATTTGTCAAAGAGAGCCAATTTCAAAAGTAATTCAAAAAGAGATTAAAAAATCAGCGTTGATGAGATTAAAGCGGTAGTTTGAGCGTGGCTATTGAATAAATAACCACCGAAAACGCCCCGCTTTAAGATCGCAGCGA
>SUWE01000092.1 GCA_015061615.1 Lentisphaerota bacterium | reverse complement strand
AGATGCTCTGTTGAACACGGTGTTCCGCAGAGCATCTTCGTCTGCGTCAGGATAGGATTCAGCACAGGGGATTTCCAACTTCGCAAGCAATTTTACATGTCCATCAAGGAAAGCGGCAGATGCCATACTGTTATGACGGAAGAATGCAGCCCGGTTCTTTCCGTAACTGCCGCCGGTAAGATGAATACCTTCTCCATTGACAGCTCCGCAGTAATAACAAAGATGACCGGTGTTTTCGACAAGCATTCCAGTCTTCGACGGACTTTGATGACTGCCGGTTTTTATTCCCTGCCCCGGCGCTGTGGAAGCTATAAGATAATTAAGCCCGAAGTTTGTCGTAATATCAAATGTTTCCGTTTCTGCCGAACAAAAAAGAACCGGTACCGGTTTTTCAGAAGCCTTTTCTGCATTCAGATAAAGCTGCACCATCCCGTTGAGCCACTCTTTAGGTGAAACAGCCCCCGAACCGCCGAGATTATCCATACTCGGCAGGTAATCGTCATGATCATCAGCATAGAAACGGTATACACTGCCAAGCTGCCTGATATTGGAAGTGCAGCTGACCGCCCTGCCCCGTTCACGGGCAGAACTCAGCGCCGGCAGAAGAATCGCGGCAAGAATTGCGATAATCGCAATAACAACCAGCAGTTCAATCAGCGTGAACGCTGATTGAGTGAAGATGTGAAGATGTGAAGAGTTTACCTCCGGCAAACGTAAAGTGCGCCCTGACGGGCGTAAGGATGTGTTGTTTTTTGTTTTAGAAAGACAGTTCTGTTGTACAGCAGTAACCAGTAATTCAATCAACGTAAATCGCCTACACCCCGTTTCAAATTTTAACCCTTTATTCATTTTTACCTCAAATCATCGGTATTATTTATTCAATTTTCGTAATACTAAAATAATAAAATTCCCATAACTGTAAAAAATTTCAGAAAAAAATCAACAGCGGCGGCAACCGGCAGACGAGGTTATAACAAACTCCGCCTGAATAACACCTTTCAATTTCCGGATGGAATTTACCAGATTCCGGATATCACTGCCGATGCCTTGAACACCGATCATAACAGTGGATGAGTTGTCAGCCAAGGCAAAACGGCTCATTCCCAGGGTTTCTGTAACAGCATTGTCGACAGCTTCAGTCAATTTGGCTTCGATACCGTGAACATTCAAATCACACAAGACACTTATTGTTCCGATGACCTTACCGTCGGCGGCACACTGCTTGCGGGTCAACTGTTTACGAATCATATCACGGATAAACTCAGAACGGTTATCATAGCCGGATTGAGCGAGCAAAGACTCAAGCTGACCGTAAAGATCCTCTTCAATCGAAAAGCTCATACGTTTAAGCGATATTTTAGCCATTTTACACCTTTGCTTATAAAACACGGCATAATATACACCGGTATTATTTTTTTTCAAGACGTAATACTGAAAGATTATAAGATTTTATTGCAATGCGGCTTTCAACGGACAGTTTTCAGGAGGCTCTCCACCGGCACGGTAAATTTCCAGCAATGCCCTTGAGCGCTCGGCAAGCTCCCGGCGGACTGCCCGTCTTTCCCCTTTTACTCTGGCAATATGCATGTGATCATAAGCCGTTGTCTGATGGCGCATCCATGCGATCACCGCCGCTTCTGCCCTCTGGGCAAGCGGGATCCTTTCAGTACGCGCAACAGTCCCGCTGCCTACGGGAATGGAAAGATCGGTCACCGCATCAGCCAAATCCCATGCCAGCTCCTCATAGACAGGAGCAAAGTTAAGAAAATCCACCACTGCCTGCCGGAACTCCACAACATAAGCATCCTGTTTGGCAATACGGGCAAGCCGCGCCTGCTCAAGTTTCCGCAAATATACCGGATTGTTCCGTTCTTCTTCAAGATCAGCTTTTACTTTCTCCACAACAGAGCCATCGCACCACAAACCGATTGCTTCAATGCGGTTTTTCCGTTTGTGAACGACTTGCCAGCAAAGCGTGGTATGTTTGAGTCTGCGTGTCAATCCCGGATCTCCGGAAGGAACAAATATCCAATTATCCGGAACTGTTACGCTTTTGCCGTTAAGAAGAAAATCTCTGGGACGGTTGGTGCGCCAGACTTGAATATCTTTCTTTTCCGGACTCATATTTCAATTATCCGGTAATTTGTTGAACCGACACCAAGTTTTCCGGCATATAACAACTGTTCGTAACCGCGAAAACGTTTGCCGGCTTTCACTGCGGCATCAAAACATGCAGCATCCAGAGCCACCGGATCAAGAGATGCAAAAACACCGATATCGGGAATACAGCTTGACATTTTACGCGGTTCACAATCACAGCCGGGAGCGACATCCACAGCAAAAGTAAGGTAGATATTCTTTTTGCCGACATGGGATGCGAAGGCATATTCTGCCAGTTTTTCCCGGAAATAACGGTTGCCGAAAAGCATGTTGCGTAATCCGGAAAAGCTGAATACCGAAATTGCCTTATGCGGACAAATAGAAAAACATGCACCGCATCCGACGCATTTATCCTGATTGATGGTAAATTTTTCTCCCGCCTCGATCGCCTGTTCATTGCAGCGGGTCATGCAGAGACGGCATTTTTTGCATTTACGGGATTTTATTCTGGGCTTTACAGTCAGGTGCATCGCCATTTTTCCGCCCTTGGAAGCAAATCCCATGGAAAGCTGCTTGAGTGCTCCTCCGAAACCGGCCAGGATATGTCCTTTGAAATGCGAAACAACAAGCACCTGCGGAGCAAGAGCAAGTTTTTCAGCAATGGCGGCAGAAGAAAAATGTTTACCGCCGGGAACCGGCACATTGACAGATGCTTCACCATTTTCTCCATCGGCAATTTCAACGGGGATACGGGTGAACCCATGGGCATGCGCCAACGCCGTATGCTTTACAGCAGAAAAACGTTCTCCGCCGTAAAGTACACTTGTTTCAGAAAAACAGCAGGAAGAACCGGCTGATTCAATCAGGTCAATGACCGGATCGTAGACTTCCGGCTTCAAATAGGTACAGTTGCCCTTTTCCCCGAAATGGAGTTTCAGCGGCAAATGCGGTTCAAGAGAAAGCTGATGATATTCCAGCAAGGCCTGCAAAACAGCCCTGCCCGCTTCTCCACGCTGCCGGTTGCCGGTTCCTGCGGCAAGCGGACGAAAAAAAACTTCACTTGACATAAAAAACACCTTACTTTTTGATATTCTGAGCCAATTTCAAAAGTCCTCAAAAATTCTTAAAATTCATCGCAGCGATCTTAAAGCGGGGCGTTTTCGGTGGTTATTTATTCAATAGCCACGCTCAAACTACCGCTTTTATCTCATCAACGCTGATTTTTTAATCTCTTTTTGAATTACTTTTGAAATTGGCTCATTCTCTCAAATATAATATTGGGGAGAAAAAAAGTCAAGTAATCTTGATAAATTACTTGATTTTTTCCACGTTCAGGAGTATATTTAGGTTGACGAGAGAAATTCATTTCAACAATGAAAGGAATATTAAAAATGAGTATCACCGCTATTATCATCATCGCCATTGCTGTTATTATCGTTCTGTGGTGGATCGCAACTGTGAACGGCTTCCGCCGGATGAAAGTTGCAATTCAGGAAGCATGGAGCGGTATTGACGTTCAGCTTAAACGCAAAGCCAATATCATTCCCAACCTGGTGGATACCTTGAGAATGCAGATGGATTTTGAAAGCAAAGTTCTCACCGATCTGACCGCAGCCCGCAGCGGACTTGTTTCAGGTAATCACGCAGAAGCGATCGCGGCAAGTGATAAAATCACCGCAATGCTGCCGTCGATCCGGGCGACTGCTGAAAACTACCCTGCCCTCGGCACCAATCAGTCATTTCTCCAGCTGATGAGCGATATCCGGGATTGTGAAGATAAAATAACCTATGCCCGCAACCGTTACAACATGACCGTGGCAAAATATAATGCGGATATTGTGATGATCCCCGGCAGCATCGTTGCCGGAATGATGCACCTTTCAGCTGAAGAAATGTTTGAGATATCTTCAAGTGCCAGAGAAGATGCAGACAACATGCGTATCAGCAAACTTTAACCGGTACGCAAAAATATGAGTGAATATCAGACTCCGCTAATCGCCTCGGAAGAGGTGAGAAAGAATTTTATAAAAAGTTTTCTTCTCGTTTCTATCGTTGCCGCATTGGTGATTGCCGCATCATGGTATCTCGGTGATTTGCTCGGCGATGTAAAAATGGGACTCATCATCGGTGGAATCGTGGTGGCTGTCGTACTGCCGCTTCAGATTTTTACTGCGAAATGGGCTATTCTCGGAATGACCAGAGGCAGAGTAGCTGATCCGGATGATTTGCAGGAAAGACGCCTGCTGCATCTGGCAGAAGGTCTGAGCATATCAGCCGGATTGAGCAGAGTTCCGGATGTTTATATCATCCCGACTTCCGTTCCCAATGCCTTTGCATCCGGTCTTAATGAAAATGATGCATTTATCGGCGTCACCCAGGGGTTGCTGGACCAGATGAACGATCAGCAGCTTGAAGGAGTACTCGCGCATGAGTTCGGACATATTATCCACCGGGATATAATGCTCAATCAGCTGGTTGTCGGACTTATCAGCGCCCTTTTAGTGCTGGCGATCATCATTGAGCGTGTCGGCTTTATGGAAATGATCAGCGGCGGCAGACGGCGCCGCAGTGACCGTGACTCAGGCGGGGGGATCGTTGTTCTGGTGCTGATCCTGCTGGTGATACTGATCCGGCCTTTAGCGATGCTTATAGGAGCATTGCTCCAGTCTGCAATATCCCGCCAGAGAGAATACGCCGCCGATGCTGTTGCCGTGCGTTTGTGCAGTTATAACGAAGGACTGGCCAGCGCATTGGAATCTCTCGGCAGAGAAGATCATTACAGCGACGAAGAAGTGGAATCTCTCGGCAGCAAACAGCTGGCGGCGATGTACATTCACTTTCCATCAGTCAATGAACTGTTTTCCACCCACCCGCCGATCGCCGACCGGGTCGCAAGATTGAGAAATATGTATTGATCCTGACTTAGGGGCTGAGCGCAAAACCTGATGTTTTGCGGCGGTCTCTTTTCAGCGTAAAATAAATTCACTTGGAAGGATTGGCAGGCAAAAAAAATCCATTGCTCAAAACTGATGTTTGAGCAATGGCAGATTTCAAGTTCAAGTATTGCAGTTACGCCGTAAGAGTTGCGGCGAGCGTTGCACGCCGCCGCGAGGGGTCTGGGGAATTTCTTCC
>SUWE01000023.1 GCA_015061615.1 Lentisphaerota bacterium | reverse complement strand
TGCGATCAATAATTTGCCCCGGTGGGTATCGGCTGCAAATTGAAGTGCAAACTCAATAAGCAAAATCAGCCAGAAAATCAACTTGAAACGGCTTTTATCTTGAATAAAGAAAAATCTTAAAAATAAAAATGCGATATATATACAAAATAAAAACTTCAAAATCAACGGTATATATAAGGAAAAATTCAATAATGGATCGGGGAATATCATTACTCCATAAAAAAGCGAATGGAAGAAAAATTGATTGAAACACGCTAAATTAGCGGTACATAAACCGACAACCGCGGAGAGTATCAAAGCAAATCCTGCTCCGGCGGCGGAATCATCCCAAAAGAAAACTTTTTTCAGAAAACTTTTCATATTCATTCCTCCATCGTCAAATCAACCATCTCACAGGTAATATACCATCTCCCGCCAGCGTTTACAACTGTGAAAAGGCAATTTTTTTGCGTTTTAAGGGGCATGTCTCGGCAGTTGCTGCAAAGGTCGAGGATGTGGCAAAAAGCAGCGAAAACGCCCTTGTGAAGCGATTTTGTGAAAAAACTTCACAGAATTTTTATTAGACTTGAAAAAATGGTCAGCGTTTTTTATCTTCCCCCGCCAAACAATCATTTTTCGTCCCCTTTTGCCGTATTGATGGATTTTATCAGCATGACACGAATTTGAGAACAAGCATTATCCAATTCCTGATATCTTGCATCGTCAATATAATTTGTTTTCAGCAGGAGTTCCAGCCAGTAACTTGTTTCGTTGGCTTCTTTGAGGGCAATTTGCAGTTTTGCGATAAAGTCCGGTTTGCCGTGAGCATATTGCGCTTCGTGAATATTGGCTCCGATACTGGTTCCGGCTCTGCCGATTTGATTGGAAACGATCGTTTCGTGCTGACTTTTCAGGAATTTTATCAGATTGAGTATCTGCACAGCAAAGTCAATGGAAAGTGTACGCAGTCTGCTTTCTGCCATAAGATTATCTCCTTTCGGAGTTTAATATAGCATTGCAAAAATAAAAATCAAGGCGGCTTGCCGCCGTTTAAGCATCGCAGGTGCGCTTTTAATCAGAAACACATCCACCCGCCGACAGGCGGCAACTTCACGGGCAGCGCAAGCTGACCTCTTCACAGGTGAAATGGAGCGATAGCGGAATGAAACGACTTCATCCGCCGTCGCCAAGGCTATGGCGGGACAAGCAAGTAAGTCTTCTCTGGGGTTTGGTGAAGATGTGAAGAAAAGGCTGCGCCTTTTGAGTGAAGAGCTTTTGCGATTGCCGCTTGCGGCAAGTTGCAAAAAGCGAGAAGAGAAGACTTACGTCTTCGTTCGCCATTTTTTTGACAAAAAAAATGGCGGAGAGAGAGGGATTTGAACCCTCGGTGAGGTTGCCCCCACAGCGATTTTCGAGACCGCCGCCTTAGACCACTCAGCCATCTCTCCGTGGTATTTGATAATATAGCACAGGATTGCGGTTTTCGCAACCCATGTGCTGAATTTTTTAAGAAATTAAGAACGCCGTTACTTTTCTTTTGACAAACGTTCCACATCCTGATCGGCAAATTCAATGACCTGCTTGAATTTTTCCGCATTGCTGCTGTCCGCACCGACAAGGGCGCGGTGAGCTTCTGCAACAGTTTGGGCAGTTGTAAGCATATCGCTGTTAGAAGCAATTTCTACACTTTTTCCGCCTGAAGTGTTTTCATCTTCGGTCACCAGGTTGAAAAGTTTCAAAACTCCGAGATCATCAAGAAGTTTCTGCAAATTTTCATCTGCTCCCAATATCATCGCTCTGCTGCCGGATTTGCGCAATTTCAAAGCAATCATGGTCAGCACCCCCATAAAGGTGCTGTCCATCGCTGTGCAATTTTCAAGATCGATCTGTATCCAGTTGCCGGGAGCAAGTTTTTCAGCCAAAGTCCGCAAAGGAACGGCATAGTCAAAATTTGCTCTGCCTGAAACTGTTACACTGTAACCACCTTCAAGTTGGGTTATCTGCAAATCTTCACTGCGCATTTTATCTACTCCCCTGCCCTGTTATTTTGCCGCCGCGCCGATGACCGCCTTGATCCGGCGGACTCCACGGCTGGAACTTTCCTCTTTAAGGATCTTGAACGCTTCAAGGTCACCGGTATTTTCCGCATGAGGTCCGCCGCAAATTTCTTTGCT
Source organism: Lentisphaerota bacterium (assembly GCA_015061615.1). Classification (GTDB taxonomy): domain Bacteria; phylum Verrucomicrobiota; class Lentisphaeria; order Victivallales; family Victivallaceae; genus UBA1784. The sequence goes on along the minus strand of SUWE01000023.1, from coordinate 37,369 downwards.
GACATCGCCCATGGTATAAACTTTTACGACTTCGCCGTATTTGTCACCGAAAAGTCCCATTGCTCCGGCTTCTCTTGCCGCTTCCACGCTCATTTCTTCGCAGACGACAGGAAGTTTACGGTTAATGGCATCATTCACCAGAGTTTCGACCTCTTTGAGCTGCTCCGGTGTGACTTTGTCAGGGTGAGAGAAGTCAAAACGGAGACGTTCCGCAGTAATATTTGAACCGCGCTGTTCAACGTGAGTTCCCAAAACCTTGCGCAATGCCGCATGAAGCAAGTGAGTCGCGCTGTGAAGTTTGGCTGTTTCCACGGAATTATCCGCCAAACCGCCTTTGAACTTCTGTTCAGCTCCGGCACGGGAAAGTTCCTGATGTTTGGCGTATGCCGCCTGGAAACCGTCGATATCGACTTCAAAGCCCTGCTCTTTAGCCATTTCAACGGTCAATTCAAGCGGGAATCCGTAAGTTTCATAGAGGTTGAACGCATTTTTTCCGCTGATAACTTTTTTGGCAATATGCGCCGGAACCCGGTCGATGAGTTTCTGGAACTCCTTGGTTCCGTGTTCCAATGCGGCGGCAAACTGTTTTTCTTCGCGTTCAAGTTCGCCGGTGATCATTTCAGCATTGTTTTTCAGTTCAGGATAAAACTCACCCCACTGCTCAATGACGCGTTTGGCAATGCGTGAGGCAAATTCAGTTGTAATACCGATCTTTCTGCCTTCACGGATGGCACGGCGGATCAGGCGGCGCAGCACATAAGGCTGATCGACTCTGCCCGGAGTGATTCCGTCACCGATGATGAAGGTCGCGGCACGCAGGTGGTCGACGATGATCCGTTCACTTGAGGTGCGCTGATCGGCAGGGATCGATTCCACTCCGCGGATCGCATCAAGTTCTGCAAACAGCGAAGCAAAAACTTCCGTTTCATAGCAGCTGGTTTTCCCCTGAAGGACTGCGGTGATACGTTCCAATCCCATGCCGGTATCGACGTTGCGCTGGGCAAGCGGTTCAAACTTGCCTTCTGCATTTTTATTGTACTGCATAAAGACGTCGTTCCAGATTTCGACCCAGAGTTTGTTGGAAGGATCAAAAACTTCCGGCGCAGGTGCCGGTCCGGTCCAGTAGAACATTTCGGTATCAGGACCGCAAGGACCGGTCGTTCCCGCAGGGCCCCACCAGTTATCTTTTTTGCCGAGTTTGGCAATGCGTTCCGCAGGAACTCCGAGATTGTGCCAGATATTCCACGCTTCTTCATCAAAAGGACAATCTTCGTCACCGGCAAAAACCGTAACTGCCAACTGAGAAAGCGGAATGCCGAGTTCTTTGGTCAGGAAATTGAAACTGAAGTTGATAGCTTCTTCTTTGAAATAATCACCCAGCGACCAGTTGCCGAGCATTTCAAAAAAAGTCAAATGCACTGCATCACCGACTTCGTCGATATCTCCGGTACGGATACACTTCTGGCAGTCGGTCAATCTTCTGCCGGCGGGGTGTTTGGCGCCCTGCAAATAGGGAACCAGGGGGTGCATTCCCGCAGTGGTGAACAAACAGGTCGGGTCATTATCGGGAATAAGCGAAGCACTTTTGATTTCCGCATGACCGTTGGATTTGAAGAATTCGATATATTTTCTTCTTAATTCGTTAGCTGTCAACATTTTTTATTTCTCCAAAATTTCCGGCACACAAGCCGCATATACTACATTGATATAAAATAGCGCCAAACTGCTGTTTTTTCAAGCGAAAAAGAGCTTACCTTTTACGCATTTCCTTGCGATAGAGCCACGGCGGCTGAGGTGCGGAACTCTGCCACAAGCCGGAACGTGATTCTTTTGCCAGCTGTTGGGCAGCTTCCAAGTCCTTTTCATGCTCAGCATAATCAGGGTAATACCATGCGCTGCCCTCAGATACCATTTCGCGGTTGATATATCTGGGACCGACAAAAATTTTACCGACATAACGCTGATACCGGTCGATACTGACAATTTCGACTTTCACCTCTTTATTGAGAACTTTATCCCGGAGAGAATCGCGGGAGTTGATTCCATACTCCTGCTTGGCTTCAGGAGCATCTATCCCGAAAAAACGGACTTTGCATTTTTTAGCCGTTTCCCCCTGCCCTGAAATGAGAGTGAGGGTATCACCGTCATAGACACTTATTACCTTGCCGATAAGAAATTTTTCACTGCCGGGAACGGCTTCCGGAATTTCCGTCGGCTGAGGAGAAGTTTTTTCCAATGGCAGCCATCTGGTAATAAATGAAGGCAGATAATCTTTATAATCATAACTGCCGGTTATCCGGTCAAGATTGAAAATTATTCCGCCGCAAATCAGAAGAAATACGACCAGGAATGAGCGTCCGATAATTTTGCCGATGAGGAATGAAGATGCTTTTTGAGCAACTGTTTTACCTTTTTTCTTGATTGCCATAGTAAAGTTTTCCCTTGAGTATTATTTGTATTTCAGAAAATATAACCGCACTTTGATAAAAAAACAAGTCTTAAGTCTTGATTTTTTCGGCTAATAATTTATAGTACATAACAGAGGAGATCAGTCGGATGGTCCGGCTGATAAAAAAGAGGAGAAGAAAAATGAGAAAAAGTCTTCTGGTCTGGGGAGTGCTGATTGCATTGGCACTCTGTTTCGTCGGGTGCTGTTACTACACCACCACACATTGTTCACCCTGTTCCGGGCATTGCCATCACAAACAGAATTGCAATACCCAAAACTGTCCTGCCAACGCTGATGACACTGTTGAAACGATGACAGTGGAAGCAGTTGAAGTTATCCCCGTCGGCAATCAGGATGGTACTTCCGGCACTCCTGCTCAAAAAGCTCCGGCAGCGGCGAAGAAAGCTCCGGCTCAGAATGCCGCCCCCGCGAATAATTGATTCATCATTCAGGAGATATTATGGAACACTCTGTCCGTAATACGCGAACCGGAGAAAATCTGCTCAAAGCGTTCGCCGGAGAATCGCAGGCACGCAACCGGTATACCTATTTTGCCTCACAGGCAAGAAAGGAAAAACTGATGCAGATAGCTGCGATCTTTGAAGAAACGGCAAATCAGGAAAAAGAACACGCAGAACGCTTTTTCAAATTTCTGGAAGGCGGTCTGACCACCATCACGGCGGAATATCCGGCAGGTATGATATGTGACACTGCGCATAATCTTGCATCTGCCGCCGCCGGCGAGTACGATGAATGGCACGATCTTTATCCTGAATTTGCCGAAATTGCCAGAGAAGAAGGTTTTGCAAAAATCGGCGCCGTATTTGATTTTGTCTGTGTCGCAGAAAAGCAGCACGAAAAACGTTACCGCGACCTTTTGTGGAACCTTGAAAACGATCTGGTGTTCAAACGTCCTGCCCCGGTTGTCTGGCGGTGTTTGAATTGCGGATTTCTCCACTCCGGAACCAAAGCTCCGGAAAGATGTCCATCCTGCGACCATGAGCGTGGATACTTTGAAATTCTCGCTGAAAACTGGTAAAACGGCAGACATTTTTGCTGAGTCCCGAAATCTTTGCTCAAAAGTTTTCGGGACTTTTTTTTTGACTTTTTTTGACTTTTTTTCAAGTTTGCTATTGCATTTTTCAAAATCTTGACTATATTTATTGATTGAACGATGCAATCAAATTTGATTTCAGGGGGAATAAAGTGCCTGCAACAATAAAAAGCATAGCCGCCGAAGCGGGAGTATCCTATCAGGCAGTTTCTGCTGTATTGAACGGCAAGACAAATTGCCGGGTCTCTCCGCAGCGGAGGGAAGAAATTCTGCGTATTGCCAGAGAAAGCGGCTACCGCCCGAATTTCGGTTACAGGCTGATGAGGGGGAAAGCCACTCATACGGTTGCTATCGTTTCCGGAATGCGGCAAATCGAAAGCGATGAACATGTGCGGGAATTGCTTTTGAAATTGATGCAGGAACTCAACAGCCGCGGATATGCCACCTACTTCAACAATATGATGACTCCTGATGCCGATAATAATCTCCGCGAAATCAGGGATTTGATCACCCGCGGAGCTGAACACTTTATTTTCATCGGCAGTCCGATGGGACATTTTGAAATCGAAGCTGAATTGTTGAAAAACAACCGTACTTTTATCGGTTGGAACTCCTATTTTTCCCGCAATTTACAATCCGGCTCAATAGAGGCTTCGACAGATATCCTCCGTTTTTTAATAGAGCAAACCGGAGAAATTCCGCAGTTGATACTGCCTGCGCCGGTCAGCACAAACTGTGCCAGATACTTGGCACTGCAAACAATTCTGGCAGAAAAAAACATTTCAGATTCAATAAATGACTATATTATAAGCACTCCCCAGCTTGATTGGGAAGAAAAAAACTTCAACATCAAAGCATTTGAACTCGGATACAAAGGAACAAAAATCGCATTTTCAAGAAATACTCCACCGAAAGCATTGGCATATTTTACCGATAAATTTGCATTGGGCGGAATCATGTGGTTACATGAACATAACATCCGCATTGGCAAAGATGTTTTTCTGTCAGGATTCAACAACATCGAAGCGATATGCACCAATCCCTATCCGGTGGCTTCTGCGGAACATCCGGTCACAGAGGCAATAGAAATACTGCTTGAACAAATGGATAAAAATCAGCCTTTCAGCCGGCATTTGAAACTGAAACTTCATTTGAGACCCGAAAATAAAACAACAACCCCTAACAAAGGAGAATAAAACAATGAAAAAACATTTTACCCTGATCGAGCTGCTGGTCGTTATTGCCATTATTGCAATACTGGCGGCGATCCTGCTCCCGGCACTTAATTCAGCAAGAGAAAGAGGCCGTGCGGCCAGCTGTATAAACAATCTCAAGCAAATGAGTAATGCTTTGAGTCTTTATCACGATGATAACGATAATTATAATACTTATTCATGCTTTTTTGATAAAGGCAGAAAACAGGATGTTTGGCACACAACACTTCTGCCTTATCTCGGCGTATCGAATGTCTCTGTTGACCGCAGTCGAGGTGTTAATTCTTACAGAGAAGAAGTTTTACTCTGTCCCTCTCAACCAGCAGAAGAATATATCCGTCCAGCGGGATATTTCTGCAGTTACACTGTCAACGGCAGAGAAAGAGGAACCAGCAGTAACAGCGGCAATCGTTTCTTCGGTTATTTTGACAGCAACAATACCAATCCTCAGTATAAAATGAATCAGATTAAAAATCCGTCTGTGATCATGGCAATAACCGACACTTCTGCCAGAAAAGGCGACGGAACATTTGCCTATACCCGTACCAATGCGGCTGTATGGTCTTGGGATGGATCAATGGCCGATGCCAACGCTCTTCTGACCAAGGGAATCGATATCCGCCACGGAAAATCAGCAAATTTCACCTATTTTGACGGTCATGTTGGAGCATTCACTCCGCCATGGCCCTTCAGCCCCTCTCATGAAGTATGGGGTTCCAAGGATATTTAATAAAAATTTAATTTCTAATTGCAGAAAGGAGTAAAAAAAATGAAAATTTCAAAAGTTTTGACAGTCATAGCAGCTGCAACTGCTTTTTCGGCATCCGCAGATTTTCACCACACCTTTGAACGCAATACTGGCGGCTGGGTAACATACAACTATTGGGGCGGAAAAACGACCCGTTCCACGGAAGCTGCCCGAACCGGTAAAGGTTCGATGAAAATGGTTGCCACGGAAAAATACAAAAAAGTTTATGCTCTGGCAATCTGCCCGCTTACGGCAAAAAATCTTTCCGGAACCAAAGTCAGACTTTCCTTTTATGCAAAAGGTACCGGAAACATCAAAGCCGGTGTACTCAACTATACCCGCAACGGCAAAGGCGGAGAAAAAATGGATTGGGTATACTGTCAGCCGGTAACACTCAATGACCAGTGGCAGAAAGTTGAATATATCGCCGATTATACGACCTCTTTTGTCGAAAGATGTTCTCCTGCTATCCGCATAGAAGGTGAAGGAACAGCTTACATTGATGACCTTGACATCATTTTTGAGAAACCCAAAGCTGTGGTCATGAAATCTCTTGACGGTCATCAGATCATCAGAGAGGGGGCAGCTCTGCCGAAGGTCAAATTCAACTTTACCACTCCCGATGAAACCATTACCTTTTTCGCAATTTCCGGCAATACCAAAAATATGCCGGTGATCACATCTGCCATTAATGATGAAAAAGGTAATGTCACTTATGAAGGTGCCGCCACTTTTCCCGCCGGAGAAGTCACCCTGATCGCCGCTGCCGGAGGACGCAATGCCGTGACTTACGGTTATGTGATGCCGGCAGCTGAATATGATGAACTGGATAAAGTTGCCGCTTCCATCAAACTTGCCAAACCGCTTCATATCCTTTATATCGGCGACAGCGTCACCGATTTTGAGCGTGACAACAACCATGCCGACAAACTTTCTTTCTGGCTCAATAAACACAATCCCGGCAAAGCATCTTTCCAGAATCTTGCTGTCGGCGGCGACTTCATCACCCGTGTTGAAGGACGTATGGATAAAAAAGCCAATCTGCCCGGTTCCCAAAATCAGTGGCGTCAGTATATGTATGATCCCATCTTCAACCGTCCTTATGACCTGATCCTGATCTTCCTCGGTCACAATGATTGTGCTTCATTCTACAAAGCCCAGTACAAAGTGCCGCAGGTCGCCCTCAAAGATGCCGAGGCATCATACAAACGCGTGATCGAAAAACTCCGGGCAAAAAGCAAAGCTCCCATCGTGCTGATTACTCCGGTTGCCAACAACGTGGAAGTCAGCAAAAAACAGGGTGCGCTCTCTGCCAAATACGGCGGCCCCGGTGCGATCTTCGGTCTGCCGGAGTTTGTCCTGCCCTTCAATGCCATGCTGAAAAAAGTTGCCGCTGAAACCAACTGCTATTTCATCGACCTTTATTCCGCAATGAAAGGCAATGCCGATATTCCGAAATGGTTCGTCAGAGACGGCATCCATTTCACCCCTGCCGGTAATCAGCAGGTTGCCGGATTGATCCTCAAAGCTCTGGCAGAGAAAGGTTCACCTTTAAAATGAGAGATTTCCGGGAATTGATCCTTGTATGCGTCATCCTCGGCGGTTTATTTACCGCCGGGGGATCGATGTTGCAATATATGTCGGAACAGAATAAGCAGCTGACCTGTGCCAGCCACTTGAAAGAGGTGGCAAAAATGGGATTCATGTATCAGGAAGAGCATGACGGGCAGTTCCAGCCGATGATCGTGCGTAAACGCACCTGGGAATACTGGCCGCAGTATCTCAAGCCGTATGCGAAAGACTTCATCCACTTTTCCTGTCCGGCAGATTCCCGGCGTGGTGCCGGAGCATTTGAAGTCGATGAATTGCTCCCCCGCTTTTACAACGCCGGTTATATCAGTTACGGAATGAACTACTATTTGAGTGATTCCGGTGAAAAGCACATGAAAAGCTGGCCCTGCAATATCAAAAAAGTGGTCAATCCTTCTTATGTAGTTTATTTCGGTGATGCAAGAACAATTCAACTGCGACCGACAAGCTGCTGGGATCAGGATCACAATCCAATTCACCAGAATAAATCTGCAAATTACGCAATGCTTGATGGCCATGTCGAAAATCACTCTCAGAAAACCCTCGGTCTTGTCGCTCCGATAAAGGGATGGAAATATGACAAAGTCCGTTGGGTAAATTGGAAGAAAAACTGATTTTGTATTTTAAAGGAAAAATCATGAAACATATCTGGATATCTTTACTCCTTTTTTGTGCAGCGGCACTTTATGCCTCTGTATCAGTGCGAACAGCTGAATTGTCTGTTGACAACGGTAAACTTGTTCTCAAAAACAAGATTGGCGGAGACTGGAAGAGTGCTCCTTTGACAATGTCTCTTTATGACGGTAAGGCGAAGAAATTTATAAAACTTCCCTCACCTGAAATTTCCGAAAATAATGGAAAAATAACAGTTGTTTACAAGATGCCCGATCTGACATGGAATTTGACATTTTCTGCTAGAGAACGCGTTATTCTCGGTGAATCAGTATTTGTCAATAAAGGAAATGAAGAACTTTTTATCGAGCAGATATTTTCACTTGCGCCTGATTGGAAAAATAAAAAACTGAATTTGTGGGATGGTTTTGGCAGCAGCCGCCCTGTTACCAATGGACCAGTTTCCCGCGAAGGGATAAAAGGCGCAGTTTTGAAACATGTTGCATCAAGTGCCATTGCTTTCGCTGCCACTGCCGTATTCAGTGATAAAAATGCCATATCCATAGGTCATGTAACTTTTGATCCAGTAAGCTATACGGCTGTTGAATATATTCCCTCTGTCAATAAATACAGCTACAGTCAGCGTTTTGTTATTTCCCCCAGACAGACAGTGCCTCTCCGTCATGTGATTGCTGCTTCTGAAAGCGCCTACGGGGCTGCCGAGCGTATCATTCAGCAGCATTATGATTCATTTCCTGAAGTGTGGGCTGTTGTCGGTGGACAGGATAACCCTTACGCATGGGGTAACTGCGCCCATTACCGTAACTGGTGGAGCACCCCGCGTCCAGAGGAATCCCGCCGTCTTTATTATACCCACGAATGGGCATACGCCCCTTATTTCCGCGCAGGTGATATGGTAATCAAAGATGAGTTGATGAAGTATACCCCTGACAATCCGATCGAGGATAAAAACCGTGCGAAATTCGGCGGCGTTTCAACCAATTACAAACATAATACAGCTGAAGAGTACCGCAAGATCCGCAAAGAGAATTATCTCAAACACGGCAAACGTTACGGCTGGATGTTCTACAACAGCTGTTCTGGCACATGGTGTGAAAGACAGCTTGCTGAAAAACATTACCCTGATTCACTTACTAAAGATAAAAAGACTGTAACCTTGATAAAAGGCTGGAGTACGGGCCATGACTGGGAAGTTCGCGTATTCCCGATGGGAACCAGCTGGGCAAAAGTATTTGAAGAAGATATGAAGTTTCTGACTGAAGAGCTGGACTTGCCTGGATTTGCACTGGATTGCGGTGGCGGCGGTGCTTACTATCGTGGTCCTGCTGTTAAAAAGCCGCTTGCTGGCAGAGCATGGGATAATGAAGGAGTATTCATTGATCAGAGTGTGGCGGTCAACCATGTGGTGGATTATATCCACTCTCTGCGCCCTGCCCCGAATCAGCTCACTGTTCATAACAACGGCAGCTTGAAGGGGGATATCTGCATGCTCGAACGTCCGTTCCTCAATGTTGCTGCTCATCGGTCAATGCTGCCGCTTTACCGCTGGTTCATCGGACCGCGTCCCGGCAATGTTCACGGTCACGGATTCCTTTTCAAAGAGATGATGCCCGACTGGCGTAACCGTACCACTCCGGAATTTATCGACCTGATCCAGCGGCTTTCTGATTATCAGATCATGAATCAATTCAAATGGGGTTTGAATCAGACATTTGTCACATTCTACGGCAACCCCCAGCAGGTTTACATCATTCCGGAGTCACTGGAATTGATCCGTGCCGGTTGGCAGAGTTCAACCCCGGTAGCATTCAGCAAAGACCTTTATGTACCGTACTGTTCCCGTTACGGCAAAGGCGCAAACACTTTCTTCTTCTTCGGCAACACCTCTAAAAAAGATTCTGCCGGAACGCTCAGTATTGACAATATTGACCTGACCGCAGACGGCAAGCCCCGTTTTGTGTTTTTGAAAAAGCTCCGCAATAAATCTGAGACAGTCAATAATATTGCAGACAACTTTACAAAAGTTGATACTGTTCTGCCGTCGCGTGTTCCTGTTCTTTATGAAACCGTTTGCGGTTTTGAAAATGCACCTGCCGCGTTTTCAGCAGTTGCAAACGGGGATAAGAAACTTGAAAAGATGACCTTCTCTGTAAAAGTTGATAAAGCGTTTTCAACTTCTGCGGTATTCAGAAAAATAAGATTTTTTCACCTTGCTGCGGTCGATGTCGATGGCAAAACAGTTTCTTTCAAAGATAACGGCAATGAATACAAGGTGGAAAATGTGGATTTGAAAGCAAACAGTGTATTGACGATCCGTTACAAGTCGGATTTCTTCAATATTACACAGGATGAGATCCTCAGTTTCCCGTTTGTTGATGCCAATAAGAAACTTTCATTCCGCATACATGTGCCTAAAAGCGATGAAGAGGCTATGAAACTCAGCAAGCGTTTTGATGAATATTTTGCATTCTGTTACAAGTACAAGGTTCTGCCGGAAGGGGGAACTCCTCCGGTTTCCCGCAATGACTCCAGCTTGAACCGCAAAGATGCAATTTCTTTACAGATCGTTCCGGATAAAGCCAATACCATCGAAAAACTTGCAAACGGAGCAATACTCATCCGCGCCAAAAATACAAAGACACTCGAAGAAATGATCCGGCAGTTCGCTTTTGTGATGGATATCAAATTCCCCCACATTTTCAAATTTTACGGCAGCATGGGAATCTACGGAGATCAGCTTGCTCATTTCGGGATGAATGGCAAATATATTCCGGAAAGGAGATACTTTGAATGAAAAATTTTCTATTCTCTCTTCTTGCTGCCATTTTGCTGACCGGTTGTGCAACACGATCGGTCAGCGCCCTGACAGAACGCGAACTCAATGATGGTTATACAGCTTATAACTTCAACAACGGCTTGATAACTTTTGATATTGTTCCGAAACTCGGAGCAATCACTGCCGGATTCAAATATCTGCCCGAAAAACGCGAGCTGATGAAACCGTTGATACTGAACGTGGAAACGGATGATTTGCTTCCGCCGAACTGTATTCCGGAGGGAGGAATGATAAATGACTTTCTCTGGAAAGTTACAACTTTCGGCAAACTTCCTGCAAAAATCACCAGATTGGAAAGTGATCCTGAAAAATCTCTCATCCAGGTGAAAGACCGCTGGTACCGGATGCAGAATCTGGAATATACCAAAACTGTATCGTTGAAAAAGGATTCTACGGCATTTCAGGTTGAAATCGAACTTTTCAATCATGCAAAAAAGCCGTTCAGTGCTGCTGTGTGGCAAAATATAATCCAGTGTCTCAGTCAGGAACCGGCGATCGACACGATCATAATGCCGATAAAAGGCGGTATTAAACTTGTCGGCAGACGCGGAGTTAAATTTGTAAAAACAGATATGGTTTTTCCGGAAAAAGATCTTGCCGACCGCGAAGTTTTTGCAGTTCCTGCCCGTCCGTGGATAGCCGCAAAAGATGACCGCAAACCGGGATTGTTTGTCCTGCTGACAACAGATGATCTTGCCGCAGACGGCGCTCTTTTTTACACCTACAAAACAATCAGAGTGCATACAATGGAGTTTATTGCCGCGGCAAAAGAAATCCCGTCACAGAAAAGTAAAAAATTCAAATTCGACTACATCTATTTTTCTGAACTGAAAAACCTTTCAGAGGTTTTCAAAGTTGATGATATTCCAGTAGGATTTTATGCCGAAATAAGTTCCGCCCCGCGAAAATTCATTTTTACGATGCAAAGTTCAGCTCCGGTTTCTGCAAAAACATGGGAGTTGACTCTGACTGCGGAAAACGGCAAAATGTATACAGTGGGTAAATTGCAATTTCCGGAGCTGAAACCGGAAAAAGCCGCAACTGTTGAGTTGGGTATCCGCAGTGCGATTCCCGCAGGGAAATATAAACTTTCTGCGGTTTCCGAAGATAATAAATTTTCATTGATTGATACATTTAACATCTTTCAACAGGAGTAAATTATGGTAAAAAGAATTTTATGCTCGACAGCTGTTATTACCGGTGCGATGCTCTCCGCCGGCGAAGCGTGGAGCAGTTCCAATCCGGAACGATACGGTAAAACAACTTTTGAAAACGCCATTTGGCACGAAAGTTTTGAAGGCAGTGAAATACCTTACGAAGTAAAATATTTCGGCGGAGCCAGAGGAAAAGTTGAAATCATTGAATCCGATGCCCGTACCGGAAAAAAAGCATTGCGGACAGTAAAAAGCAACAGCGATGGTTTTATTGTTATCAAATTCAAAAAAACGATTCAGGTAAAAGAGGGCGAAAAACTGCAATTCAACTCCTTTTATCAGGGCAGAAAAAACACCCCGCTTTACTCAAAAGCGATGCTCCGTATGCAGACCCCGGGACAGAAAAACTTCAAAGTATTCAGCTTTTATCCCGGTCTCAACGGTGGAGACAGAATGCAGGAGATCATCATGACTCCGAAAAACACCTGGGAGCGCAAATTCACCCAGCGCAAGGTGGAAAAAGATACGAGCGTCTTAGAACCGACATTGATCCTTGCCGGCGCCCCTTCTGTTGCGGTTTGGGATGACTTCTATATCGAAGATGATAATATTTCGGCAGAAAACTGGAATAAAAACCTCAACCGCCGCCCTCCGGTTGACAGAAGTCCGGAGATGATCTCCAACGAAGAATTGGATAAGATTCTGGAAAAATCCATTGACCATACCGGTAAAGTTGTAAAAATCAATGGGAAAAGCCGTCTGCTTATTGACGGTAAAATAACTGCCCCCGTGATTGACGGTCCTTATGGAGCATTCATTCTCGGCAAAACTTACTCCAATGTAAAAGATTTCGGAGCAATCGGAGTGAACTTGAGCAAGGTTGCGATCCGTCTCGGTCAGGGGTATCCTGAAAACACCTATCGCGGATGCTGGGCAGGAAAAGACAAATTCAATCTGGATGGTGCCATTGAGCAGATCCGCAATTCCCTGCGGCTCAACCCGGATGCTAAAATCATTCTCTCAATCGGGTTGCATCCTTACTGGCAATTTACCAAAGATTATCCGGAAGAATCATGGGTCGGTAAAAACGGTCAGTTCGTCTACGGAACCGGTATCCATATCAATGAGAGTCTCGGCCCCGATAAACGTGATACCCGTTACATTTGGCCCTCTTATCAATCCGAAGTGTTAAAGGCGCACTATAAAGAACAGATCACCAATATTATCAACGGTTTGAAAAAAGCTAAATTGAGCAAAGCAATCGTGGGTATCCACATGGCTGGCGGACATGACAATCAGATGGTTGTTACTCACTTCGATTACAGTAAACCGGCGATAAAAGCCTTCCGCAAATTTCTCAAAGAAGAATACAAAACCGTTGAAGCTCTGCGCAAAGCGTGGAACAACCCGACTGTGACATTTGAAAATGCCCAGGCGCCGGTGTTCAATGGGAACGATGACTGCCTGAATCCGGTAACAGAACGCAACTACATAGATTTCTTCAAATTCAATAAATTTGCCGGTTGGCGCATGGCTGACGAGATGGGCGAACACGCCCGCAAGATGATGGGCAAGGATGTGTTTACCATGCGTTGGTGCATGGGGCCATACTCCGGCAATCCCGGGTCTTCACTGGATATTTACGACTTCATGACCAATCAGAAGTTTGATATTCTCGTTGCGCAGGCTCCGTACAATCTGCGCCCGCCCTCATCACCGACAATGAGCAGAGTTCCGTTGGATTCATTCCATCTGCACGGCAAAATGTACACCGATGAATTTGATATCCGCACCTGGTGTGCAGCGCCGTCGTGGGAAAAAGAGATCATGAGCATCGGTTGGGGATTGATGATAGATTTCCCGATGTGGCAGGCAGCCAACCGCAAACTTGCGGGAAGTATGTTTGCCAAAAGCATGGGATTCTGGTATCTGGATATGGCTCCGGGCTGGTTCAATCATCCTCAAATACTTGAAGATATCAAACAGGTCAATGAAATTGGAAATCAGCTGGTAAACATGAAACCGTCTGACTGGAAAGCGGATACTGCTTTTGTTGTTGACGATGACCAGATGTTCCTGCGCAACTTGCCCTCTCCTGAGTGGATGTTTGATATGACCCAACTGGTTGCAGAACAGCACAATAAACTCGGTTCAGCCAGTGTTCCGTACGCATACTATTCCCTTAACGACCTGATCGCAAATCCGGAATTGGCAAAATCCTTCAAGGTTCTGGTCTTTGCCGGAATGTATTATATTGATAAGCCCAGACAGAAACTGCTTGATTCGTTGAAAAACAGTAACCGGACATTGATATTCCTTTCCGGAACAGGACGCCTTGGAGGCATGAACAGAGGCAGTGAATTCAAAGTCGTTGCAACCGACCGTACGACCAATCACCACCTGATAAAGAGTAAAAATTCAAAATTCCTCACCTTGTCATCATATATGAACCTGAAGGATCCGCATCCGGAAGTCAAACCGGCGTGGTATGATTCCATGAAAAAGGTTTACGTTGTTCCCCGTTACGGTGATAAAATCCTTGCCAGTTTTGCATATAACAAAAAAGCTGCTATCGTTGAACGCAACAACGGCACATGGAAATCGGTTTATATCGGCGAACCCGGCAGTTTGAGTCCAGATTATTTCAATCATCTGGTACGCGAAGCAGGAGCTTATGCTGTATCCACTCCCGGATTCCAGTGTGCAACAGACGGCAACTTCATGATGCTGCACAGCATGGTGAATGGCGAAAGAGAAATCCTTCTGCCCGGCAAAGTTAATGTAAAAAATGTTTTTAACGGACAGGAATTCAAAAATGTTGATAAGATAAAAATCAACGCAGAAGCCGGTTCAACATACTGGTTCATTTTCACTCCTGCAGATAAATAATTAATTTTTATCTTGGCATTTATGCGGGAAATTCCTTGAAAAGTACCGCATTTGTGCTACATTAAGCACAAGCATTTGCCATAATAATCTGGAGAAAACAAAAATGAAGCAAGTAAAATTTCTGGTGTTTGCCGATTTGCACCACTACCCCGGCGTATTCTTTACTGATGCATGCAAAAAACTTGAAGTGATAATGAAACGCGCCGAAGATGAAAAAGTCGATTTTGCGGTGAGTCTCGGTGACTTCAATCACTCGGTCGGCACATTCACTGAAATAATGGAAGATATCAAAAAATATTCAGTTCCTCTGTATCATACGATGGGCAATCACGATACTGACGGTGCCGCTTTGGAAGAAGTTCTCAAGGCATATAATATGCCCAAAGAATATTATTATTTTGATGTGAATGGCTTCCGTTTTATCGTAGTGGATACGAACTATTACGGTCATGCAGGTGGTCAAACCCATTTCCAATACCGTAACTACTTCGACTTCCCCAAGACCAGAGAAACACTGCCTCAGGAAGAAATGGACTTTATTGCTGATGCGCTTGAAACCGCTCCCGGTCCGTGTGTTTTCTTCAGTCATGCTTCACTTGAGCGTCACCCGTTGGGCGGTTCAGGGATTTACAATCAGCCTGAATTGCGTGAAATGATTCGTAAAGCCAATGAAAAAGGCAGAAAAGTAATGCTCTCCTGCAATGGACACCATCACCGGGATAATATCCGTATTTTGGATAATGTGGCATACTTCGATGTAAACTCAGCAAGTTTTGACTGGTTGAGCATTCCGCATAATCATTATCCGGAAGATCTTTGCAAGGCTTATGAATTGGCGGATCATGAGGTTATTTTTGAAGCTCCCCTGAGTGCGGTCGTTACCTTGAGTGATGACGGAACGATCAAAATCGACGGCAGTAAAAGCACATATTTGCACGGTGTTACCAGAGAAATGAGCAGCAACCCTGTTTGTGACGGAGCCGGCAGACCGTGTGTGGCAGAAATCCAATCTGCATGTTTCAAGCTCATGTAATAACATAGAAGTCAAAAAAAGTGCTGTCCCCATTATTGGGAAGACAGCACTTTTTTTTGATGAATTTTTGCAATTAACTCCATTTATTCAGCTATTTAAGCGGAATAAAAATATTCGGAACCTTATCCGGCAGCACACCTATTTCTGCTTTATCGTTATCAAAATCGATCTTGGTGATCCAGCCGGGACCTTCAAGACGCAAATGGCGCACATAATAAAGCTCGTTTTTCTTAGTCAACGCACCGGCTTCAAGTTCACGGAAACGTTTGTTTTCACCGTAGCGGTAAAATTCTGCTTTCAACGGGAACGCGTGTTCACTTGATATCCATACTTTGATTTTTTCCTTATTGTCCGGATCATCAAACTGAAATACCCGGCACTGAACGATTCCGCGCAAAGATTCGCTTTCAAGTTCTTTTTCAACTTTGCAGAAAAGAAAACTCATCATCAAATCTGATGCTCTCACACCGACATATCCGAGTTTGTCTTTTTTTGCGGAGTCACCCATCGGCTGAACCGTTGTCAAACCGGAGCGCTGAGCTTGAGAAAGAATATAACCTTCATTCCCATTCAAAACCAACTGTCCGATAGTACGGTCAGAATGAATGATCGTACTGAAATAGATCGGCATAGTCTCCGCGTCTTTGCCACGGCGGCGGTGCTGAAGCACGCCACGAAGTTTGGCATAGGTTGCCTTATCCTGACGCCGGGCACTGCCACGAGCTTGCGCCACAAACTCTTCCATCGGCAAATCTTTCCCGTCAGCTGCCAGCAAAAGTACCGGCAGCATCAAGGACAGCAGTATATTTCTTTTTTTCATTTCCGTACCTTTATTTGAAAGCCACAGCGGCGGCTTCCGCATAATTGCTGACAAAATGGATTTGCAAAGCATCGCGTATGTTATCAGGAAGTTCTGCAACATCTTTGGCATTTTCTTTCGGAACAAGAACGGTCTTTATTCCGGCACGGATCGCTCCGACCAGTTTTTCCCGTACTCCGCCGATAGCGGTCACCCTGCCCTGCAATGTGATCTCTCCTGTCATCGCAAGTTTGGGAATCAACGCCTTGCCTGTCAGCAAAGACATCAACGCAAGCGTGATCGTTATACCTGCGGACGGACCATCTTTCGGTGTTGCTCCATCCGGAACATGAATGTGAAAATCATGTTCGTTGAAGAACTCCGGCTTTATCGTTTCAGGCGCATTGGCGCGCACAAAAGTAAAGGCTGTTTCTGCAGATTCCTGCATGACTTTTCCGAGAGAACCGGTCAACTTCAAATTCCCCTTTCCTCCCGGCAAAGCGATAGTTTCCACGGGAAGAATAACCCCGCCGACACTGGTCCAAGCCATTCCGGTGGCACAGCCGGGGACGGGAGCCAACGCTGTATCTTTCAGGAATTTTCTTGCACCGAGAAGTTCATTGATCTTTGAATTATCAAGAGAGACCGGATCTGCTTCATTCCATTCACCGGAAGTGTACTTGCGGGCAATCCGGCGGCAGACACGGGCAATCACACGTTCAAGTTCACGGACACCGGCTTCCATAGTATAGCCTTCAATGATCTCGTTTACCGCGGATATTTTGAACTTAACATTACCGGTATCAATGCCGTTTTCTTTCAACTGGCGCGGAATAAGGTATCGTTTGGCGATCTCTTTCTTCTCCAAGGCGGTGTAACCGGACAGAGAAATAACTTCCATGCGGTCACGCAATGGTCCGGGAATATCCTCCAGAACATTGGCAGTCGCGATAAAGAACACCTTTGAAAGATCAAGCGGCAGTTCAACAAAATTATCATTGAAAGCGTTATTCTGTTCCGGGTCAAGAACTTCAAGCAGCGCAGAAGCCGGATCACCCCGGAAATCATGGGCGAGTTTATCAACTTCATCAAGCATGAATACCGGATTGCTGCTGCCGACACGTTTCAAATTCTGAACGATTCTTCCCGGCATAGCGCCGACGTATGTACGGCGGTGACCGCGAATCTCAGCTTCGTCACGCACTCCGCCGAAAGAAACACGGATAAATTTTCTATCCATTGCGCGGGCGATGGATCTGCCGATAGAAGTCTTTCCGACTCCGGGCGGTCCGACAAGACAAAGGATCGGAGCGCGGCATTCATCATCATTCTGCCGACGTTCCATGACCGACAGGAACTCAAGGATGCGGACTTTTACATCCTCAAGACCGAAATGGTCAGCATCAAGGATCTTTGCCGCAGTACGGCAATCCAAACGGTCTTCTGTCGTGATCTGCCAGGGGATATCCAGCATTGTATTGATGTAGTTGTAGCTGATATGATACTCCGGAGCATTTTGCGGAAGCAGTTCAAGACGTTCAAGTTCCCGCTTTACTGTCTCCTCAACAATTTCCGGAAGGATCGATTTTTCCATTTTTTCAGTAAGATCGGCAACATCGGAATTTCCGCTGAATTCACCGAGTTCCTGCTTAATGGCTTTGAGCTGTTCACGCAGAAAAAATTCCCGCTGAGATGCGCCCATACTTTCCTGCACTTCATTTTGCAGCTGCATCCCCATGCGGCAGGTTTCAAGTTCACGGTTAAGGAGTATTGCCAGCAGTTCCAAACGGTTTTCAACAGACGGCGCTGTGAGCAAAATCAATTTTTCGGCATAGGAAAAATTGATTGAATCCGCAATCGAATCGGCACATCGCGATGGAGTGGGAGAAGCATTTATTGTAACTTGCAGTTCTTCAGGGATTCCCGGCTGAAGCAGCATGAGTTCCTGAAACATTCTCAAAACACCTTTTTGGCGGCCGACGGCGTCATATCCGGCATTCGATGCCTCATCCTGCATAGAACGGTAACGAATCATTTCTATTCCGGAATTGTTTCGGAATATACTTGCACCGACAATGCGTTTAATACCGCGCACAACGATCCTGCGGGAGTTGTCCGGCAGCCGCATATCTTTTACGACCCGGACGAGGGTCCCAATTGCACAACGCTGAATGACACCATCCTTAAACTGAGGCAGAACTCCTTTTATTTGGAGCATTTCAAGCTCCTGAGCGGTCGGAATTTCATTGAATACAGCAAGCATTCTGTCACTTTTAACAGCGGCAGAAACAGCTTCAATATTTTCCGGGGATTCCACCGAAATACTGGTAAGAGCAAAAGGGAAGACGACCGGTTCGCGCACTCTGAGCAAACAAACCGGTTCTCCCATTCCATTGTCAATAGATATATTTATATTGTTGACATCGGACATAAAATAAATTTCTCCTGCTTACGCCATGCCTTCAGGCAGGGGTGAAAGCGGTGCATTTTCCATGAATTTGAGCATTTTTTCCAACTCGACCGCACCGCCGCTGGCAGTTGCAGAATGAAGGTTGAAGTTGCTGAACGCTCCACCGAGAGTCAGACATTTTTTCAAATCCCAGTTTTCATGCAGACCATAAAGAACACCGGCGCAGAAAGCGTCCCCGGCGCCGTTGCTTCCTACGATATCGGCACGGTCGATGTAAAAACTCGGAACATAAAGATATGTTCCATCGGGCAAACCGGCACATGCACCTTCGGGGAAGTGGATAACAACAGTCTTTTTCACACCGCTGTCAAAGAGGAACTTCACCGCAGCAGGAAGTTTTTCCCAGAGCAGTTTACCGTTTTCATCTCGGAGAGCTTCTCCTGAACAGCACGCTGTTTCAACCTCATTGACGATAAGGTGATCAATATAAGGCAGTGCGGGCAGAACTTTGGCACGGAATTTTTCCGGAGCTTCAGAAACAAAGTCAACAACAGTTTCGTAACCTTTTTCCTGCATTGTCTTCAAAAGATGAACCGCCTGAGTGCCGTAAACCGGATCTGGTGAATCCAGAGTATCGAGCAGCAGCAGATAAGCCAGATAAAAATATTTGGCAGGAGCATCTATATTGCAGAGGTCATCATAGCACAGTTCTGCATTTGCACCGCGGCAATGGAAGAATGTGCGCTTGCCTTCGCCGGACATAACATCTGTGTAACTGGTGCGTCCGGGAGTACGGAGCATATATTTTGCATCGATTCCGCGGCGGGTGATTTCATTGAGCATGTAATCCCCTTCTGCATCCATTCCGATTCTGCCGGCAGCATACAGCGGAAATGACGGATCCGCAGCATTGAGGTCAAAAAGCACATTTGCCGGTCCGCCGCCGGGGGCGGCTTCTTCTTTCAAAACATTGCAGAGATTGCCTTCGCCGGGCCAGCGGTCAATAGTTTTGACTCTGTCCTGGATCCAGTTGCCGGCTCCGATAATACCTTTTTTCATAATCACAAATCCTTTCAATAAATCAGTTCAACATGATCTGACCGCCGGTAACAGCGATCGCTTGACCGGTTTCATACTGCTGTTCAACCGCGTAAACGATGGCTTTTGCAACGTCGGCAGGGAAACAACCGCGATTCATCGGCACAAGACTTTCATAGTGACGGCGGACGTCGGCGACAGTTTTGGCTCCGGGAACTTTTCCGGCTGCAAGATACTGAACGAAAAGTCCGCGTTCCGGATCGCTCCACAACGGACCGTCGAGGAAGTTGCCGGGACAAACGGCATTGACTTTGATTTTGTCACTGACAAGTTCCAGAGCAAAACTCTGAACAAGACCGAGACCGCCGAACTTACTTCCGGCATAAGCACCGTTGTTCTTACTTCCGGCAAGACCGCTTTTGCTGTTGACCTGAACGATATCGCTCCACAGCCCGGTTGCCTGATTCTGAACACTCATGACCTGTGCAAAATATTTGGTGCAGAGAAAGAATCCGTTGTAGTTGACATTGGTAACAAATTCCCAATCTTTCATGGCAAATGTTTTTACGCTTCCGGCACGGGCAACACCGGCATTGGAAACGAGCAGATCAACACCGCCATACTCTTTGACGATATCCTGAACAAGTTTTGCAACAGATTCTTCGTCAGAAACATTTACCGCAAAACCACGCGCACCGGCACCGAGTTTGGCGGCGGCATCAGCTGCGCCCTGGGCATTCATGTCAGCGACAACGATATCTGCGCCCTGCTCTGCCAGACTTTCAGCGATTCCGTAGCCGAATCCCTGCGCGCCGCCGGTAACGACAGCAACCAGCCCGGTCAATCCGGCAGCGCAGCCGGATGCAACTTTGGCACGGTAGGATTCGACCTCCCAGTTTTCAATAAATTCACGTTGAGCATCAGTAAGATAGTGAACTCCGCCGAAAGCGGCGGCGATTTTCTCGATCAATGCGCCGTTGAGCGCAAGCGCCTGAACAGTAGCGGCGGCAGCGCGGTTCTTTCCGGAACAGAAAACAGCCTTGCCGGGAACTTCCACCATCCGCGGAGCATAAGAACGTTCCGCAACAAACGCATCGACTGCCGCCTTGTCCGGGGTATCGGCTACCAATCCGAAGGCTTTTGCATACACCAGATGATCGGGAGTCAACGGACCGCGGGGAATGGCAAAAGCACCGCAGGAAGTTACTGTCAACGGTTTGCCGCAATCATTTCCACGCAAATATCCGCGGAGAGCGGGGGCGACAGCCATCACCGTATCTATATCGGCATCACCGGGAACGATATCTGCGGTATCCACGCCTTTATCTGCACAGAAAGCAGAAAGTTTTGCCATTATGGAGTCATAAATCGCAGTGATTTCTTCAGCGCTGTCAGCACCGACAAAAATACCATGATTCTGAAGGAAAATAACCTGCGGAGCTTTGCCGAAAGATTTTTTGTATTCCTCACAACGATCGAAAACAACTTTGGCGAGGATAAAACCGGGATCACAATAATCCACCCAGAGTGCTTCAGGAAAGAGCTTTTCTGCGACAGCCTTACCGTCATTGCCGCAAGTCATACCGTTTACCAGCGCCGGATGAGTATGGACGACAAAGGTAAAGGGAAGTATCTCATGCATCGGTGCTTCAACAGAAGGACGGCGTCCGTCACCGACGATTGCATACGCCATCAGGCTTTTTACTTTGGCTTCGCGTTCATCTTTGTCAGCAAATTCCGGCAGAGCAAAACAGCTGCGGACGATTTCACGATCCATTTTTACAAAATCATTTTCTTTGATTGCGGCAAGAGAAACACCGCTTGGTTTGACATAAAGATACTTATCGTCTTTATAAGAGGTATTTCCGCCGCCGGCAAGCACATAAGCCGGATCGGCACCATAACGGTTGGATAACTGTGTAATGATTTGAAGTGACATGATTTTTTCCTCCTGTAATTACAAAAAATCAATATAACGTGTTAAATATAACCTGTGTTTTACTCTTTTTCAACCTTTTCTGCTGCATCTTTACGTTCTTCAAGACGGAATTGCAGAATCGTGATGATTCCGAGGAGCAGAAATGCCTGCAAAAGCACGACAGCCGCAGTTTTGAAATCTCCCCAGTAAACCGGCAACGCACCAAGACCGATAGTCAATGCCAGCAAGTGAACAAGAAAAACCGCCGTTTTCCGGGATAATCCCATTCTGACAAAACGGTGAGATATATGATTGTGATCCCCGATCCAGAACGGTTTTTTATTCACAGTGCGGATAAGCACTACCATCATTGTATCAAAAAGCGGCAAAGCCAGAATCAGAAGCGGAATCAGTACCGGAAAACGTGAAAGCGAAAAACTTTTATCAAAGTAAGTCACACCGGCAGCGGCAACCGCAGCAAGATATCCGATAAAGTGACTGCCGGAGTCTCCCATAAAAACAGATGCAGGATTGGCATTGTAAAACCAGAATCCGCAACAGACACCGAAGTTCAACGCCGTAAAAACAGCAAAGAAGTACTCGTTGTTCAATGCGGCGATGACAGTAAAAAATCCCATTGCAATAGCAATCGTTCCGGCAGCAAGTCCATCCATGTTATCAAAGAAATTAATGGAATTCATCATGAGCATGATCCAGAATATCGTCACACAGATGGAAAATATCTGGCTGTCAACAAAAAAGTTTATCCGCAATCCGCCGCAGAGAACGGGAATAAGCGCAATAATAAACTGACCGAGAAATTTCCATTTGGCTTTCAAAGCCCACTTGTCGTCGATCAATCCGAGAACAACAGCCAAAAGCGCTCCGAGAATAACGAATGACAACTGTTTGACAAGCGCAAGTTGAAATCCAACGAGGTGCGAGGGAAGAGTTTCTGCAAAATATCCGGGCAGAGCATGGGTCAACACCAGAATAACTCCGCAAAGAATTGCGGTGATCCATGCCGTAAACATCGCCGCACCGCCGAGCAGAGCAGTTGCACGGGCATGTCCTTTGTGATTATCCGCCGGTCGGTCAAGAAAACCGGTTTTATGTGCAAGTGAACGGAACAATGGAGTAAAAAGCAACGCAAGACACAAACCGCCGGTAAAGACGATAACATATATAAGCAGCCATTTGTCAATCATAAAAATTCCTCAATTCATCTTCCGCCGGACAGATTCAAAAATCAGCACGGTAGCCGCCTGAGCAGCATTGATGGACTCGTAATCGCCCGGCATGGGGATAATCACTCTGCGGGCATCCGGATACGCTCCTTTTACGCCATTGGGTTCACCGCCGATGACGATTATTGAGCGGTCAAAAAGGGCATTACAGGTAAAACAGCTTTCCCCCTGATGTGGATCAGCAATAAAAACATTCTTCACCCCCATGCGCACCCCCGCAAGCGCCAATTCTTCAAGCGTTTCAAAACGGCGGAGATTGAGTCCGAACTGAACCCCCATTCCGGAACGGATAGCTTTGTCTCCCCATGGGTCAATAGAACCCTTTGTATACCAAAGCTCATATTCGCCTGCGGCACGGAGACTGCGGGCAATCGTACCGAAGTTCCCCGGATCACCGAGCTGGTCAAGCGCAAGGACAAAATTTCCTTTTATTTCACCGCTTGCTTCAGGGGGGATTTGAGCGACAGCAATTATTCCCTGAGTGGAAACCGTACCGGAAATTTCAGAAAACAACTTATCCGGAACGATACGCAAAAGCTCCGGGGCGCATTCAAACACCCCGGAAGCTGATTCGCTTACCGCTGCAAACTTCACCTTTTCCGGATAAAAAGCAAGCAATTCCCTGACTGCGCGCAGACCTTCACAGCGGCAGCAACCGGATTTTTTACGCCCCTGCCGGGTGGCAAGAGCGCGCAGTAAAGCAAGTTCTTTTCTGGATAATTCCATACGGCAAACAACAATTACTTGAGATTTTTAAGCAGAGCCGCCGCATGAGCTTTCCACGGATTAGCCATGGATGAATCCATTGGGGAGTCTGCAAGTTTTTTCAGGATCTCTTTTCCGCGGGAATCAGCAACAGCCGCGAAAAGACGGCCGGCATGAAATGCCGCTTCATCACGAACACGCCGGGGAACTGTTGAGTCATTGGACAAAAGCATATAACTTTCAGCAGCAGCTTTTTTATTTCCGCTCAACTCATCACATGCGGCGATACCAAGTTTTGCTCTGGAACGAAGTTCCGCAGCCGCAGAAAGATCGGCAGCAAGCGCGCCGAACTGAGCTTTTGCGGCAGTATAATCTTTTTTTGCCAGGAGAGCATCTGCAAGACGGGCGCGGGCTGCGGAGGCTCCTGCGGCATCCGGATTTTTTTCCAGAAGCGCTGCAAGTTCCGCAGTTTCTGCGGCGGCAAACTTCTTCATCATACCGGTATTTTTCTGCTTATTGAGATAGATGGATGCAAAAACTGCCATTCCCGCAAGAATTGCCAGAACAACGACAGCAGCAACTTTCTTCCAGTTTTTTTCAAACCAAACCTCTGCCATTTTTTCATCGGCAAAGATATTTTTATCGACATTATTTTTTTTATCAGCCATAACAGAAATTCCTTTTTTTTATCAGTGGTGTGAAAAGATTCGTTCAGGAGCATGGAACAAAGCGACACCAAGTTCATTGGCACGTTTGATGACATCGGCATCACGGAGACTTCCGGCGGGAGCGATGATTGCCTTGATTCCTGCTTTTGCGGCAGTCTCAACGCCATCTTCAAAGGGAAAGAAACCGTCGCTGGACATGACGGAATTTTCCAGAGTTCCGGGACCTTCATATTTCTGTTCAAATTTGGCGATAGCCTGTTCGATGGCACCGACGCGATCCTGTTCACCGGTACCGACAGAAAGGGTCTGACCGTTGGAACAGATCACAACGCCATTGGAACGGACACTGATATTGACATACCATGAAAAGAGCAGATCACGCTTCATCTCATCACTGCACGACACATTGGATACCTGTTCTCCGCAACGGCTGTTTTCGCCGCGCGCAGGTTTAAGGTCTTCGATACCGGTAAGTGAGGTGAGTAAAGGAGCAGCAACGATAAGCGAACCGTCAGCAAGAACTTTCACCGTATCAACAGCTTTTTCTGCATCAGAACAATATTTGGGCAGCCGACTGATATCACCGCAGCGGATAATACGGACATGCTTGTTGAGTTTGAATTTCTCTGAATCATGGAAAATCGCCAGAGCTTCTTCTGTAAACGCGGGAGCTACCACGCATTCAACAAATGTACTCATAATCGCGTTTGCAGTATCGGCATCAACTTCAACGTTGAAAGCAATAACACTGCCGAAAGCAGCACGGGCATCGGCATCACGGGCTTTAAGATAAACGTCACAGAGAGATTCCCCCGGGCAGGCGATCGCCGCGCCGGAAGGGTTGACGTGCTTCATAACCGCACATGCAGGAACTTCCGGAAAGAACTTGACAATATTCAACGCTCCGGAAATATCCTCAAGATTGGTCTGGGAAAGACCGCTTTTTCCGTTTTTCAGAATTTCCATGCCGCCGATGACTCCGGCTTCGCCTACCGGACGGTAGTACGCCGCAGGCTGATGGGGATTGGTTCCGTAACGCAGGTCATCGACCTTCTCATAACGTTTTCCTGCGACTTCGATAACTTCCGGGAAGCTGCCGACATTTTTTTCCAGATAGCTGGAGCGTGACAATTCTGCCATTTTTTCTCATCCTTTTGTTAGGTTTTATGTAAAATTGAAAAAAATTCATTTTATACAATATAACACCATTTGAACTTATGAGCAAATGGAACTATGTTATAAAAGGCGGATTTCCTCATTAATTTATCAAAAATCCGTCAAAAATGGAGCAAACATGTCAAAAAGCAAAGGTTTTTTCATAACTTTTGAAGGTCCGGAAGGGGCTGGAAAGAGTTCACAGGTCACCCGGCTTGCCGAATATTTGACAAGCATGGGCAGAGAATGTCTTATCACAAGGGAGCCCGGCGGAACCGGATTGGCGGAAGTTATCCGGCAGGTTGTAAAATCACACAACACTGCCGAAAAAGTTCACGATGCAACAGAACTGCTTCTTATAGAAGCTGCCCGCGCCCAGCATGTCCGGGAAAAAATACTCCCGGCACTGGAAGAAGGCAAAGTCGTGATTTGCGACCGTTTTTCAGACTCTACGTGCGCCTATCAGGGCGGAGCAAGAAAAATGGATATGTCAGTCATCGACTATCTCAACAATTACGCTTCAGCCGGCAGAAAGCCGGATTTGACATTTTTACTTGACCTTTCTCCGGAAGAAGGATTCAAGCGCATATCGACCAGAGAGAAAGAGGGGTTCGACCGTTTTGAAAACGAAAAGATCGACTTTCACCGTCAGGTACGTCAAGCGTTTCTTGATAATGCAAAGGCAGAACCGCAGAGAATCATTGTGATCAATGCAGCATGTGACCGCGATGCTATCGCTGAAAAAATCAGACAGGTGATAAATGACTCTTTATTCTGAATATTCAAAACGCTTC
This sequence comes from Lentisphaerota bacterium, assembly GCA_015061615.1. Taxonomy (GTDB): domain Bacteria; phylum Verrucomicrobiota; class Lentisphaeria; order Victivallales; family Victivallaceae; genus UBA1784. The sequence continues at coordinate 11,035 of SUWE01000023.1, read as the reverse complement.
GGTGACATAATCGCCTGTCTGGAAAATGCCCGCAGTTCCGGTAGGCTTTCGCACGCATTTCTTATTCATTCCCCCGATCCTATCGTTCGCAAAGAGTTCGCCATTGTGCTTATGCAGCTTGCCGGGTGCAAAAATTCCCATAACGGGAAACCGGATTGCAGCTGTACATTCTGCAATCAAATCGCAAACGGGACTTATTCAGATTGTCACACAGTCACCCCTGTCGGCAAAATGTTCCAGATAAAAGTCGGTGACCGGCTGAATCCGGAACCGAACACATTGAGAAATATGCTTGATCACCTGGGATACACCTCTGGAAGCCATCGCAAATTCGGATTGATCCACGATGCAGACAGAATGAATACAGAAGCTCAAAACGCGCTTTTAAAAACCCTTGAAGAGCCTCCGGCGGAAACGACTATGATATTGACCAGTGCAAATCCGTCAGCCCTTCTGCCGACGACCCGTTCCCGCTGTCAGATATTGCCCCTGCCTGATAACAAATACCGTTTTGACTTCGCCGGTTTTGACGAGACACGGGAGGCGCTTTTTGACTTGTGTTTCACCTGCGGCTGTGATTTGACAAGAGTTGAAGATGCTGCAAGCAGATTGATAAAAGTGGCAGCGTCACTTGCCGACGCGGCAAAAGATGCGGCAGAAGAAGAATTTTCCGGAATAATGGAAGCCGCAGTAAAAAGCGAAGACGCTGTGTATATCAAACGCACAGAAGCCAGAAAAAACGATGCGGCAAACGGCGCATATATACGCGACCGCCGCAGTTTCATTTCAGCAATAACCACTTTTGCGTCTCAGATTTTTCTGCTGGCAAACGGTGTTGATTCGGCAAATCTGCCTAATCCGGAACTTTTTGATCATCTGGCGATTCCGGTATCCATAGACAAGGAACGTGCGGCAAGGATATTGAAAGAAGCAGAAGAACTGGAATACACGTTGCTGTTCAATGTCAGTGATGAACTGGCATTGCGGACATTTGCCATAAATACGGCAATGGATATGCGCCGTTAAAGTTTTACCGGCTTGAATTCAAAACAGTGCTTACCCGGCTCACAGTTGATTTCAACGAGGGAGGCATTGCTGCTTACCGATCCGGCACAACACTCTCCTCTGCCCTGTTCGTCAACCTTCAGATACGGTTTGTGAACATGACCGCACAAGACAAGGTCAAGTTTCTTTTTATCCATAAGCTGAAGGATTTTTTTCTGTCCGAAAAGCCGGTGACGAATCCTCAGAAACGGGCGTTCCTCAATCATCGGATAGTGAGAAATAAGCACTTTGGGGACACCATCATCCTGAGAGCAAATATTTTCCACAAATTCACTGTCACCTTTTTTCAAAAATCCCCAGGAACAGAGAAGGTTTGAGGGGGCGCTGGTATTGATAACGATAAAATCAACTCCGTCGAGATGAATTTTCAGCGGAAGATCATCAAAAGAATACTTCCCCTGTGACATCAGTAAAACAGCGTTTTTTACAGCGGCGATGCATTTGGGACGGCGGACATAACAGTCATGGTTTCCCGGAGTATAAAGCAGTGGGATACCGGATTTATACAACGGCTCGATTATTTTCAAAACCTTTTCAAATTCTCCGGGTTGCCCGGCACTGGTCAAATCCCCGGTGCAGACGGCAATATCCGGTTTGATATCAAGAATATACTCTACTGCCCGTGCCAAGTGAGAAAGATCATGACGGAATTTTCTCCGGAATGAATAGTTGAAAACTCCGACCCAACGCTTATCAAAGTAAGCCATCATATCTTCTGCCGGTCCGCCGCCATGCGGATCGGAAAAGTGAATGATTTTCATAAAAAACTCCATTAAATCCTGACTTGACGCTTTAATATAGTTGAAAAAACAGAAAAAGTCAAGTGCATGATGCGACTTTGACTTGATTTTTTCACAAACACACATTATATTATCTGTTTACTTGATATAAATTTGCAGAGGTTATACAATGGGAAAACTTTTTGAAGAAACAGCTGATAAGTTCAAGTCTTATGTGATGCCTACTTACAATCCGCAGATCATGTTTGTCCGCGGAAAAGATGCACGCTTGTGGGATGATGACGGAAACGAGTATCTTGATTTTGCCTCCGGGATTGCCGTATGCTCGCTGGGGCACTGCAATGAGCGTGTTACCCGTGCCATTCAGGAACAGTGTACAAAACTGGTTCATATTTCCAACCTTTATATGAATGAACTAATGCCCCGTCTTGCTGAAAAACTCGTTAAAGAGTCCCTCCCCGGCGGCAAAGCATTTTTCTGCAATTCCGGAGCTGAAGCCAACGAAGGCATGATAAAACTTGCCCGCCGTTACGGCAACCGCACCGGAAGAAATCATATCATTTCAATGGATAACAGCTTTCACGGCAGAACACTTGCAACCCTTGCCGCGACCGGCAGGGCGAAATACCGCAAAACATTTGAACCGGACGTGACCGGATTCTCACAGGTTCCCTTCAATGATTTTGAAGCACTTAAAGCGGCAATCACACCTGAAACCTGTGCGATCATGCTTGAAATGCTTCAGGGCGAAGGCGGCGTTTTCCCCGCTGACGTTGAATATCTGAAAAAAGTCCGCGCTCTTTGTGATGAAAAAGATATACTTTTGCTCTGCGACGAAGTACAGTGCGGAATGGGACGTCTCGGAACCCGTTTTGCCTACCAGCAGTTCGGCGTTGAACCGGATATCATCTCCCTTGCCAAAGCTATCGCAAACGGCTTCCCGATGGGAGCGATCATCGCCGGAAAGAAATGTGCCGATGTATTTGAGGTAGGCAATCACGCCAGCACCTTCGGCGGAACTCCGCTTGCCTGCGCGGCGGCACTTGCTGTGCAGGAGGCATTTGATAAAGATGGCGTTTTGGAAAATTGCACAAAAGAAGGTGAGTTTCTCCGGAATGAACTGAGCAAAATTGCAGAAAAATACTCCTTCGTAAAATGTGTCCGCGGAATGGGCTTGATGATCGGTGTGGTGCTTGACCGTCCCGCAGGTCCGGTCGCCGCATTGCTGCTCAAGGATAATATGGTGGCGCTCACTGCCGGAGAAACTGTTCTCCGTCTGGTTCCGCCTTTGACTATCACCCGTGAAGACTCCAAACTGGCAATCGAAAAAATTGACCGGGCATTGGCAGAATTTGCCAAGCAGGAATCTATTTGCTGAAAAATTTGAACAATAAATAATATAAGGTCGAAAAATCAACATGAAAAAAGATTTTCTCACTCTGAAAGATATCGACAGAAATGATCTGGAAAATATCTTCGATCTGGCTCTCAAAATGAAAAAAGACCGCAATAATCAAAGCTATGCTCCGCTTGCCGGAAAAAGCATCGGTTTGATTTTTGCAAAATCTTCTACCCGTACCCGTGTTTCCTTTGAAGTCGGTGTCGGTGAGCTTGGTGGTCGCGCTCTTTACCTCGATCAATCCAAAATGCAGGTCGGCAGAGGTGAAACAGTTGCCGACACAGCAAATGTTTTGAGCCGTTATCTTCATGGAATCGTTATCCGTACCTTCTCCCATGCAGAAGTGGAAGAGCTGGCACAGGTTGCCACGATTCCGGTCATCAACGCTCTGACTGACGAGTATCATCCCTGCCAGCTTCTGGCGGATATGCTGACGATCAAAGAATACTCCGGAAAAGTTGACAAATCCATCCGTATCGCTTTTTACGGTGACGGCAGAAGCAACATGGCTAACTCAATGATTCTGGCAGCTAAGCTCTCCGGAATGGAACTGGTCATTGCCGCTCCGGAGGAAGAAGCTCCTTGTAAAGAATTGATCGGCGATGCAGCAAATGTTGTTTGGGAAAAGGACCCCGTCAAAGCAGCCGAAGGAGTCGACTACTTCTATACCGACGTGTGGGTCAGCATGGGATTTGAAGAAGAACGTGCAAGAAGAATGGAAATTTTCCGTCCTTATCAGGTCACTTCCCAGCTCTTTGAAAAGGCAAAACCGAATGCGAAATTTATGCACTGCCTGCCTGCTCACCGCGGGGAAGAAGTTGCCGCAGATGTCATGGATTCAAACCGTTCTATCGTCTTCGATGAAGCGGAAAACCGCCTCCATGCCCAGAAAGCACTCATGGCTCTTTTGATCGGTAATCGCTGATGACAATGGGATTTTGCGAAACTCTCCTGATTGCATTCGGAGTATCCATTGATGCAGCAGCAGTTTCAGCAAGCGGCTCCCTCTGTCCGGGAAAATATTCAAAGCGGCATTGCGCGTTCAATGCCGCTTTGTTTTTCGGCGGGTTTCAGTTTTTTATGCCGCTCGCAGGATTCTATGCGGCAAGTTTTCTGACCGGATTTGCCGATAAATTCGACAATATCATCGCCTTCATTCTGCTCACGATGGTCGGCGGGAAAATGATATGGGAAAGTTGTCGGAAAGAAGATGACAAAAACTCCTGCCCGATGGGAGAGTTTTTTTCTCCGGTACACTTGATCATCCCCGCAGTTGCGACCAGTTTGGACGCTCTGGCGATCGGAGCCGGTCTGGCCTTTGCAGATAAACCGATATGGTTCCCTTCTGCGGCAATGGGAATCGTTACTGCTGCCGTTTCAGCAACTTGCGTAATGCTTGGCAAAAAACTGGCTGAACGGAAAAGCAATATGGCAGACAAACTTGCGGTAACCGGAGGAGTTGTCATAATTTTGATCGGAGTAAAAATAGTGCTTCAACATTTTGAGCTTATTCCTCTTTTTTGAGCAGCGGATTTCATATTCCGCAACTGTAACAGTTTTTTACTGTCCGGCAATCAATTTATCCACCGGGAAATTATTTTGTTTCAAAAATGCTGTTATTTCAGCCAAATCATCAGCTGAAAGCCGTGGAGTGCGGGACAATATCCATAAATAATCTTTTGAACCGGATGTTACCACACTGTAACGGTAATCAGGAGCAAGTTTGATGATCCTGTAACGGCCGTAGAACGGACGGAAGAAAGAAACTTCCAATTCTCCGGTATCCTTTTTCCCGGAAAAACGAACAAATCCGGTGATGGATTTTTCCACACCGTCACGGATTCCGCGATTGATCACCTTGCACACCCCATCCTGAGTCATCATATATTCAGCGGAAACCTTGCTCATTCCCTGTTCAAAACGGTTGGGCAGCCGGTAAATTTCGTACCATTTCCCAAGATAACGTTCCAAATCAAATCCGGCAACAGCGGGAATATTTTTCGTTTCATAACAGCCGGAAAAGAAAATTACCGCCAATGCCGTCAAAAAAAATTTGCTTTTCATGTTTACAACCTCCAAAGGTCAATATAAACGAAGAAAAGCAATTTTCAAACAGTTTCTTTCAGAAACTTTTTACCGGCGGATGAGCGGATTATTTTCCTTTACTTTCTGAAAAGCACTCATTTCCATACCGGGAACAACATCCTGCCAATTTCCTTCTGCTAATTCAGCGACAGATCCTTCAAAGCGGGCTCCGATCACACGGAATTTCAGTTCCGGTTTGCTCTTTGCATGGAAAACCATTCCGGGGAATACCCCTGCCCCTGCTCCGGCTGATAAAACAACAGCCTGCAATCCATTGTCAACTGCAAGAATACGGCAACTGCCGGCTTGAGCATCATTGGGAATTGTCAAACCGGCTAATGCTGCAGCGGCGCGCTCCAATTCATCCAGTCGCAGTTCTATTCTCGTCTTCTTTGCCGGTCCGACCGGCAATTCAGCAAGCAGTTTGCGGCACTCATCACTGACTGTCAAGGCAGACATTGAAAGAATATTGCCCCGCTTTGCAAGTTCTTCAAGAATATAAAGAAGGAGTTTTTCACGTTGTCCGGCATCGCTTTTGCGGAAATCGATTCCCAAACTTGCCAACCAGATACGGTAATTTTTAATTTCATTTTCTCCGGCGAGCAATTTTTTTCTGAGTTCTCTGTTTTCCCGGCGCAAACGATCATATTCTGACTCCGGAGTTTCCGCCTTTGCGGCGGCTCCGAGAATCAGAATAATCAGAATTGTGAACAACGTTTTTGCCACAGGGTTACTCCTGCGTTTTCTTGTTCCGGTCAAACCAGGAATAGACTCTTTCACGTGAACGCTGGAAGAACGCATACAACGGTGGAATAAAGACGATACCGATGATCGTGGAAAGCAACATTCCATAGAATGTCGTTATACCGATCGCCTGACGGCTGCCGGCTCCGGCTCCGGTCGCAATAACCATGGGGAACACACCGATAACAAACGACCACGCGGTCATCAACACGGCACGGTAACGGTGGCTGAAACCGTTCTGAGCCGCTTCTTCAACAGATTTTCCTGACTCACGCTCCTGTTTTGAAAACTCCACCATCAAAATCGCATTCTTACATGCAAGACCGATCAACATAACGATTCCGAGCTGAGCGTAGATACTGAAATCAAGACCACTGTATTTCATGCCGATAAATCCGCCAAGCATCGCGAAGAAGAAGCTCAACACAACTGAAATCGGGATCGTCCAGCTCTCATACTGACCGACAAGGAAGAGATAACCGAACACCAGCGCGAGGATCAGCAGCTGGATGATACGGCCTTCGTTGCCGCGTTCCTGATAACTCATATCGGTCCAGCTGATCTGATAACCACGCGGAAAATCTTCTTTCATTATATTTTCGATTTCTTTCATAATGAGCTGGCTGCTGATACCGGGCTTGCCCTGAACAGTGATTTTCGCTGACATCAGCTGATTAAAACGGGTCAATGAACGCGATCCTGCTGTACGGCGCAGTGTAGCAAAGGAGCTTAAAGGAACCATTGCTCCGCGGTTGCTCTGCACCATCAGCTGAAGCATTTCATTAGCATTCGCTCGTTCAGAGTCTTCAGCCTGCATTTTAACTTTGAAAGAATATCCCATAAGGTTAAAGTCATTGATATAGTCAGAGGCAATATTTCCGGAAAGAACGGAAAATACTTTGTTGACAGGAACCCCCAATGCTTCTGCTTTTTCACGGTCTATATCAACAAACAACTCAGGAGTACCGGTTTCAAATGAACCGAATGCCATCAATATTTTGTCTTTGTACTGAGTATTAAGACGCAAAAGCATCTTATTCATAGCCTGATAAAGTTCCGCAGGAGTCTGACCGGCATTCGTCTGAAGCATGAACGTCACACCTCCGGTCACGCCCAATCCCATGATCGCCGGCGGCTGGAAGAAGTTGATTTGTGCTTCCGGGCTTTTCGCAGCTTCTTTCTGCAAATTCATCTGTATCGCATCTATTGCCGTTTCCGGAGTTGTACGCTCTGCCCACGGCTTCAATGTAACAATGAGCATACCGGCATTTTCACCGGCACCGCTGATAAAGCTGTAACCGTAAATCGTAATACAATTTTCCACACCGGGAATATTGGCAACATTTTTTTCAATTTGTTTGAGAACCGCGTTGGTTTCTGCCAATGTTGCACCGGGACGCAGCTCAACCATACCCATGATGGCTCCTTTATCCTCGGAAGGGATGAAGGATGACGGAATCGTTGCCAGATAGTGATAGTTCATATAAATAACACCGGCAAAGATAACTATTGCGATTATTGTATAGCGCACCAAAAAACGGGATATTTTCATGTAGCCGGCACATGAGCCGCTGAGAAATTTGTTAAAGAGCCAGAACACCTTGTTTTCTTTGGGCTTGCGCAGCAAAAGCGCACAAAGAGCAGGACTGAGAGTCAACGCATTTATGGTTGAAAGACACAACGAAATACACATCGTCACCGAGAACTGCAAGTAAATCGTACCGACCATGCCGCCATAAAAACCTACAGGAACGTAAATAGCAACAATAACAAGTGTTGTCGCTATAACAGCACCCGTGATCTGCTTCATGCTTTTGATTGCAGCTTCTTTCGGGGACAAACCCTCTTCCTGAATGATCCGTATACAGTTCTCTGTAACAACGATAGCATCGTCCACCAACGAACCGATAACAAGGATCAATCCGAACATGGTAAGCAGGTTGATTGAGAATCCAAGCGGAATAAGGAAAATAAATGTACCGATCAAACTGACAGGAATTGTCAGTGTTGGAACAAGAGTAGCGCGCCAATCCTGCAGGAAGAGGTAAGTGATCGCGACGACCAGCACCAGAGTCAGGATCAATGTTTCAAAAATTTCCATCATAGTAATGCGGATATATTCTGTCGGATCATAGCCGATCTGATAATCCACCCCCTCAGGAAACTGTGTCGCCTTGAGTTCATCAAGCAGAGCATTGGCTTTTTCGACAACATCAAGCGCATTGGCATCGGTATTGCGGTAAATCATCATACCGATGGAATCCTGACCATTAAAACGACTTCCGTTGGAGTAACTTTCCGCACCGAGTTCGACGCGGGCAATATCTTTTACCTTCACCTGTTGTCCGTTTTCTTTGGAACGGACAACGATATTTTCAAACTGCTCAGTTGTGTGCAAACGTCCGAGGGTGGAAACTTTCAACTGAATGTAATCACTGCTGCCTTCTGAACCGATAGAACCGGCAGCCGCCTGAACATTTTGATTTCTGATTGCATCAGCAACCTCTGCAATGGAAATGCCGAGATTTGCCAGTTTTTCAGAATTCAACCACAAACGCATAGAATAGTTGCGCTCTCCCATAATGGATACTTCACTGATACCGGGAACGCGCGAAAGAGGATCGCGCACGTTGGTGCGGATAAAGTTTGAAAGCTCTGTCAGAGACATTGAGGAACCGTCTGTGGAAAAATTATAAAACGCAAGAATATCTCCGCTGCGTTTGAACTGGCGCACACCATTACGCTTTACAACATCCGGCAGCAGCGGTTCCGCCCGCTTCACTGCATTTTGCACGTTTACAAGGTTGATATCCGTATCGGAACCTGATTCAAAAGTAATTTCAAGAAGATACAAACCTGTATTGCTGCAAGTACTGTTAAAGTAAAGAAGATTTTCCAAACCGTTACACTGTTCTTCGATAACTGTTGCGACAGTATCAGCCAATTCCTGACTGCTTGCACCGGTGTAATTTGCCATAACCATGATGGTGGGAGGCGCGATTTCCGGATATTCCGCGATAGGTGCCTGTGAAAGACAAAGCAAACCGGCAATAACAGTGACAATGGAAATAACTATTGCCAATTTAGGCCGTTCAATAAATATTTGTGAAAACATGATTATTTATTCTCCGCTTTTGCAACCGGGACGGGAGCTACTTCGCTGCCGGGAAATATCTTATGAGTTCCATCAAAGACGACCCTTTCTCCGGCGCGGAGACCGTTAAGAATTATCTGATTCTTGCCCTGAACTTCACCAAGTTCAACAGGACGGATCTGAGCAATGTTTTTCTCATCCAAAACATAAACATAACTCATTTTGCCATTATTCATGACCGCTGAAACCGGAACTGTCGGACGGGGCTTATCTGCGCGGGAAAGACGAACTGATACCAAACTGTCCGGCAGAAGAATCATATTATCATTTTTTACTCTGAGGCGTACCCGGATGGTATCGGTATCTTTATCAACGCGGTTATCAATAAAAACGATATCGGCTTTTCCTGCGAACTCTTTTCCATCGGCAGTAATTATCTTTGCAACACCTTCTTTACGGAGCGTATCGAAAGAGCCGCCGAAAATGCTCATGTAGTCACTCATGCTGATAAAGAAGTTGACATACATTTCATCCATAGAAACGATATTGATAAGAGTTCCGCTGGAAGAAGTAACATAGTTTCCGGGAGAAAACGCAGCTTTACCGGTTTTTCCGGATATGGGAGATATGATTTTAGTATAGCTTAAATTGTTTTCCGCATCAAGCAAAGCCGCCTTTGCCGCATCGACAGCAGCTTTTGCGATAGCTTCGCTGCGGACAGCTTCATCGTAAGTACTTTCCGCAGTAGCTTTATTTTTCCACAAAGTCTGCTGACGTGCAAGATTACGTTTGGCAAAATCATATTCGGCGACGCACTGCTGTAATTTCGCTTTGGCGGAGTTTCTTGCAGCGACATAGGTAGTGTCTTCAATAATGATAAGTTCCTGACCCTTTTTTACCATATCCCCATGGGCAAATTTCTGTTCCAAAATAACACCGGGGACACGGGCAATAAGAGAAACATCATCAACTGCGGAAATTTTGGCGATATATTTTCTTGAAATATTTCGAGCCGCATTTTTCACCTGCCCTACTCTGGCTGGAACAGCCGGGCGCCCGGCAGGAGCTGCTGCAAGGATAAAACATGCCGCACTTATGCTGCAAAGCATAAAAAATTTCAAATTTTTCTTCACTTTTAGAATCTCCTTTTTACTATTGCGGCAATTTACCTGAAAATCAACACGGCGGTTCAAAGATTATCCGGTTGATTCGAGCAAACACCTTTATTTGTTAAAAAATTATCCAAATCAGATAAAACCTCTTCAAAACATCTGAACTTTTCAGCAGGATACCGGTCTCTGAATCCATTGATCAAAGAACCCAGACCGCTTTCAGCGTTATTCACCAATTCCATTTGCGCACTGCTCAAACCAATCATCACTTTCCTGCGATCATCCGGTTGAACGGAACGCTGCAATATCCCTCTTTTGACAAGGTTGTCAACCATCACCGATACGGCACTGTTTGACAAGTTCAGTTTTTCCGCCAATTCTCTCAACATTATTCCCCGTGGCGAATGGGGGGTCATAAGCCACACAACCCGCAACAGTCTGTGCTGGCTCACAGTCAACTTCATAATTTCACGCTGATTGCCGCAACTTTGCGCATTCAGCCACACTTCCCGCAAATGTTCAGCCACCCCATTCAACATACGGCAGATATTCACCCCTGATATTTCTTTGTTCATACACCCCTCCAGAAAATATCAAAAATATGAATCAACACTTAATATACATGTACTCCTAACATTTTGCAAGTCCAAACAAGATTTTATTTGAGGCAATTTCAAAACTGATTCAAAAAGAGATTGAAAAATCAGCGTTGATGAGATCAAAGCGGTAGTTTGAGCGTGGCTATTGAATAAATAACCACCGAAAACGCTCCGCTTTAAGATCGCAGCGATGATTT
>SUWE01000022.1 GCA_015061615.1 Lentisphaerota bacterium | reverse complement strand
GAAATTTGCTCCACGAGTGCCACTCTGGGGAAGAAATTCCCCAGACCCCCTTGTCCCGGCGAAGCCTTGTGCGAAGACGGATCGCGGCGGCGTGCAACGCTCGCCGCAACTCTTACTGCGGACTGCTTTTCTTTTACTTGAAATCTGCCATTGCTCAAACATCAGTTTTGAGCAATGGATTTTTTTGCCTGCCAATCCTTCCAAGTGAATTTATTTTACGCAGAAAAGGGGCTGAGCGCAAAACATCAAGTTTTGCGCTCAGCCCCCAGTGATGATTTTGTTTACCGTGCTTATGACGGATCACTTTTCCGGAAAGATCTCAGAAATTTCCGGAACCATGTTCCAGACCCGCAATCCGGTAAGCAGACAGCTGTCGCTCCACTTGTTGAAGGAGTGGATATACTTGTCTTTGAACGGACCGATGAAGAGGTCGTTGAATTTCACCTTTGCAAGCGGGATATCCCCTTCGCCGAGGAGTTTCCCGTCAAGGTAGGCGCGGAATTTTCCATCTTTCCAGATAGCGGCAACGTGATACTCTTTATCGAACTCCAAGCCCTGTTTGACCGGTAACACTTTACCCTTTTTCGAGGAGGGATTGAAAAATCCGATTGCTATTTCAGGCGCTTTTTTGCCGGAAACCGAGACGTAAAGCGATGCCAGACTTGCCGGACGCAGATGGAGTACCGGCAGACTGAATTTCACATCTTCCGCAGGTTTGTTTATTTTGAAGCTGAGCGCGACAGCGCCTTCTTCGCCGGTTATCATGTGCGCAGACATCTGAATACCGGTTTTGTCTGAACCGAAACGGAATCCGCCGTTTTCATATTTGCCGTTCACTTTGGCAAATTTTCCGCGAACCGGGATATTTTCAGCTTTGTCGAATTTCACATCGAGCGTTTTGCCGGAAGGTTTGAGGCGGCAGTACGCCACACCCAGCCACGGAACATTGCCGTAAGGACCTTTATCCGTATTGGTGATTTTTACGGTGTAAGTGCCCGGTTCCAGTTTTTCCACGCCCAGCGGGAACTCATTTACCGCCCAGCGGAAATCGGGATAGGGAGCTTTGCCTGCGAAAATCGTTTTACCGTTGAACTCGATTTTGATTTTGGCGCGGCTGTTGCGGATATCGTCGCAGGTCGCACCCATTTCAAGTATCGGTCTGACCATCGCTTTGTCGATTTTGAAGGTCACGCTCATTTCAGTTTTGCCGCTGCGGTCACCGTAGATGGTGCGTATCGGCTGATTCAACACCCACTCCGTGCGGGGAACTCCGCCGGAAAATGCCGCGTTGTCAGAGAATATGGTAACTGATTCAGGATTGCGCGGCGCGGCGATCGCCGGCAGTTCTTCTCTGAGAAGCGGCTTGACTGCGGGCAGAGTTTTGACGATCTTTCTGCCTTTGATTGCAAACGCTTTGTCACTGCCGCTGCTGCAATAGACCACCAGATGGCGGGCAAGTTCGGGTATTTCAACGGTGACACGGTCGCCGTTTTTAACGAAGTTCCACTCCACAACATCATCGAAATCGACACTGAACAAATAGACTTTTTTCGTTCCGGGAGCGTAAATATCCAGTGTCATCGGCGCACTTTTATCCGGACGGTTCTGATAAACCGACGGGAAGTCGTAAGCTCTCAACTGCGGCTGGAATCCCGCTTTGACCCGGTTCGACTGGAAGTTCACCAGAGTCAGCATCGTTCCGGAGGTTTCACCGTTTTTATGTTTCAGCGCTTCGATAATGACTCCTTTGGGGAAGTTTTTCGCTTCAAAAACGACCTTGTCATTGTAAGCTCTGACGATCTTTGCCAGCAGACTGCTCCACTGCGGATTGCGGAAATCTTTCCACACTTGACCGGGAACGACTTTATTGGTGTTGTAGAAGTAGAAGAAACTGCATCTTTCAGGGGAGCCGGCAAAGTAAACGATCCTGCCTTTGCCGACTTCGCGCACGAGGATACCGGGATATGATTTCCCCTCTTTGTCGATGAATGAACCGTAGACTTTTACGTCGGACGCGATATTTTTCAATTTGATTATCCGCTTGTCGTAAGCGATTTTTCCGGTGAACTCCCCGGTGACAGGATTTTTCTGCGGAACTTCCATGACGGAAGCGGATTTGATTTCACCATCGTAATTGAATCCGAGCAGCTTCGCGGCGGCAAAGTCGGTGAGCTTCTTATAGTTGTCATCAGCCATGGAAAAGTTGCCGGAAGTGATGAGCGTTCCGCCGTTGCGGATGAATTTTTCCAGTTCCGCCAGAGATTTTTCCGACCACACTGCATTATTCATCGCCACCAGCGTATCCGCTTTTTTACGCAGGGCGAGACCGTCTTTGAACTCTTCATCGACCACCACGCGGTAGGGTATCTGTTCATCGCTCAGCGCGTTGCACAAACCGGAAAATCCGAGTTCCCACTCCGTACTGTTCATCGGGTTGTGACCGCGGGTCAGTGAGGAAAAGTAAACGGCTATATTTCCGGCATTTTCAGCGGGGGCAAGCAGAGATTCATGTTCCATTTCCCACTGGAGCATCGGGCGCCAGATATGTTCGCTTTTGCCTAACAGATACCACCACTGGCGCGTTCCGGTGGCAAATGCGGTCAGGGTGGAAACGATATCGCTGAAGCTGTCCCACGCATAGAACAGCACCCACGGGGCGTTGCCTTTTTTCTCTGAAACGCCCCGGAGCAGTTTCAGCTCAAGCAGAACCTGCGGATAATACTCCGGATAACGCAGATCCGCAGGCATACTTTCCAGACCGATGGAGTCGGCATACTGCGGAAGATTGCTGATATCACAGCCGAAGGCGTGGCGGGTGTAAACCGTGAGGATATTGCACAAATAGGCGGAAAATACCGCTTCGGTGTTCAAACTTTTGAGCAGTTTGCGGCACTCCTGCTGTCTTTCGATGACCTTTTCTATTCTCCAGTTTCTCCAACGGCGGAATGCGGCGGGATTCTGACCGATCCATGCGTTGAATTTGCCGTTTTCCGGCAGGCTGTAACCGGTATCTTTCCTGAACTTTTTCCGGCAGAATTTGCATCCGCAGAGGTCAGGACCGAAAAACTGGATCTCGTCGATCATCACCGCATCTGCCGGGGATTCTTTGAGCAGACGGGTCAGACGGGAAAACCACACCTTCCAGAAATCGTCATTGTTGATGCAGGTGTTTCCGGTTCCGTACCAGTTCATTTTTGTTTTGCCGGAGGTCATGTAGACTGCCGCCCACTCCGGGTGCAGCTGGAGCATTTTCATCGGAACCTGGGTACAGGTGACATGGTGCATCGTTTTGATGCCCTCTTTTTTCAAGGCGTCAAAGATCATTTTGCTGTCTTTGATCGTGTCGTCCAGACTGCGGAGTTTCGCCGTCCTTTCGGATGCCGGCAGCAGATCCATCACCAGCATACGGCAGCTTTCGGCAAGGATCATGTTGAATCCGGCTTCTTTGAACCATTTTGCCTGTTTCGCCGCTGCCGCCGCACTCAATTTGTGCGGAACAGAGTACGATGCCATGCGGTAGTGCTGCATCTGCTCTTTGACAGTCGGCAGAGTCTTATTGGGCAGGGTGCTTTTGAAATCCTGAAAACCGAGAATGTTGCTGCGTTCGGAGTAATAAGCCGAGTCATCGGCAGACAACGGGAGAACTGATGCCGCTGCGAGGCAGCTCAGTAAAACATTTCTTAAATTTTTCATGGTAAAATCTGTTTGGTGTTATTGATTTACGGTACTGATACAGTTCAAGCCGTTACTGTTGAATGCGGAGTACGGATTGTTGCTTGAAGTGTAGGTGGTACGGTCGGCTCCGGCATTTGTTTTGACAGTTTCCGCGTGACCGTCAACAAAGGCGCAGACGACCGAACCGGCATGACGGGCGTCGATCTGTCCCTGAGCGCTGTTGCTGTCAAGATAACTGTGATAGAGCGAAAAGTATCCGTCACTGCGTGAACCGGTGGGACGGTAGCTGTCGGCAAAGCAGAGAACTTTTGACGGATTTTTGATACGGGAAATTTTTCCGCCGGTTTTACCGCTGTATGTAGTATCTTCAAGAAAGCAGTTGCGCGCCATCTGGGAATAGCTGGTGATCGCTGAACCGTAACCTGAAATACCTGTTTCCCAGTAGGTTTTCAATGTTCCAGCACTGACATAACAGCCTTGAGCGCCGACTTTATCGGTGATGAATGAGGGACAGCGCACAACTTCCATACCGGAGTTGTTGGGAACCAGAAGACGGTCGACCCAGGTTACCGCAAAACCTGACGGGGCTTTGCCGTTATTCGGTTGCATGTCGTTGTTTTCACCCAGATACATAAGGTTGTACGTGGATACGGTTTTGTAGTGTGACAGACAGTCCGCGGTACGTCCGCGTTCACGGGCACTGTTGAGTGCAGGCAACAGTATCGATGCCAGAATGGCGATGATGGCAATAACGACCAGCAGCTCGATCAGGGTGAAGCCCATGGGCTTTCTGTCAGATACCTGACAGAAATAACTGCCTTCTGAAGTAAATTGTTTTTTCATTGTTTTCTCCTTTCGTTAGGGTTTTATCAAAAAATTGCGGGTTGACTCCGCTTCATTGAACAACGGTTTTACAAATTTTATTCCTGAAACATACTTTGGGGCTGTCAACTGGCTCAATGCCAGACCGGCAACCTGTTTATTGGGGTAGGTTATGAAACTGACATCATCCTGCCCCGCCACTTTTCTCAGCATGACCAGCGGCATTTTCAGCTCAAGATTTTTCAGAATCTTCTGTACTTTCTGCGCGATTTGCGGTGATGCCGCAATGATTCCTTCAAACGGATAGCGGTCACGCGCTTTGAGCATACAGCGCAATGTGTTTTCACCGAAACTGTTTTCCTTGCTGCCGTAAATTATCAGTTCCGGCATGAAATCATCTTTCAATGCCCGCTTCAAACCGATCTGATAGGGACTCAAACAGTGATCGTCATCATCTATCAGAACCGCGCGTTTCACATTGCACAGCCGCAACTGCTCCATTGCCAGTTCCACTGCGGCGCTCAAATCATACTCCAGCCGGAACCAGCCGGAAACCTGTTTTTCGTAAAGAAAACCGAAACTTGCCGACATGGAAATGAAAACGATTTTACACTTTTTCGCCTGTAACAAATCAAAAAGACCGCTGTACCAGTAGCCGGGAAGAATCACATTTGCACCGTCGGGCAGCAATCTGAAAACTTCCAGATCAAGTTCATCTCTGCGGTTGGTCAACGATGCCACCAGCGGCGTCAGGGAGATATTCTTCTCTTGCGCCAGAATTTGAAGTTCATCAAAAATATCTTTTACAATGGAACCGTTCGACAGATCATCTCTGCGTTTTTCCAGAAACGGCAGCACAAAATAGACCCGGCAGATATCTTTTTCCGCCGCAAAACGTCCCGCTCCGCGCCGGTTGTAAAGGATCCCCTCAGCGACCAGATCATTCAGCGCCCGGTTCAGAGTCATCCGCGAAATGCCGAACTCACGGCGCAGCGTGCTTTCACTGGGAAAGGGAGTCCCCGGCGGCAAATGCACCGCATACGCACGCAGCGCCGAACTCAGCAGACGGCGTGATGAACAGACTTGCGGATCCAATTTCAACAGCATTTTATTCCCTTTTCTTTGTTGTGCTGTATAAATATAGTTAAAACACTCTTCAAAAGCAAATATTTTTTTTCACCAGCTGATACCAATTATATTGTAAATACTCAACTGGTATCAGCGGGAGGTAAAAAAATCCCCGCCGTGTTCAGGCAGGGACAGGAAACTTTATTCAGTTTTCTCTTTGTCGAGAGCTTCCATTTTCGCTTTGTCGGCAAGTGAAACGTGGCCGTCGACCATGCCGTTATCCAGCGGGTCATCGACTCTGTTTTCAAGGTCCTTGAAGAGCCGGAACATATCGCGTGTTCCGCAGATGCCGAACCAGACCGTCGTGATCGCCGCACAGATCGCAGGAATGATGAGGAAGGTTATCAGGAAGTAATATCCCCACCACCGGACAGGCCATTTGTAGAAAATATTCCACACCAGCACCACCACGACCGAGATGAAGAACTGGTAGATTATGGAGTAGGAAAATACGCTCCATGCGATCACTTTATCGCCTTTGCTGTATTCGGGAGTGATTCCGATGAGTCTGGCAAAGACATTTTTCACGCTCCACTTGAACACCGCCGGTTTGCTTTCACCCTCGATGGCATATTTGCCGCGGTGAAGCATCCGGTCAAGGTTGAACGGCTCTTTACAGGTCAGCCATGAAACGGCCAGATAGACCACGATCGAAACGATCATCGCAATAAAGTAAAATTCGTATGAGTTGACAGGGCACTTGAGCGGATTCATTTCCCACACCACGATCGGATTGAAGGGGGAGGAAACGGTGTGCAGGAAATTGCCGACGGCATCCACAAGACCGTGTTCTTCAAGGAAGGGGTAGATGTGTTTTGCCCAGTTGCGCTGGATGAGGATACCGGACATATTTATACCCATTCCGCAGAGCAGACTGCTCCACGCTCCGGCGGTCGTGCCGAAACGGCTGTAAAAACCGAAGATGATCATCGGTCCGCATCCGCCGAGCCACATGCCGTACATAATGGAAACGAACAAACTGATATAGTCCAGCTGAGCCATAAAGTAACTGCCCAGCAGGAATACCACACCGACCAGAATCGAAATGAAACGGATATAGAAAATATGTTTTTCAGGTGAAAGATTTTCATTTTTGTAGAAGGGAACCACACAATCCTGCACCAGTGTACTGCTTGCAGAGTAGATCCGGCTGTCATCCGACGAAAGGATGAAAAGCACGATCATCATGCAAAACAGTCCGATCAATCCCGGCGGCAGCAGATAGCGCATCGTCGCCGGAAGCATCAGCTGGCGGAAGATCGTTTTATACTGCTGGGTTTTGTAATTGCCTTCGCCGTCTTTGCCGAAGTGTCTGCCCGCTTCATCGAAGTAGACCTGATCGGGGTTGGAGTCCTGTGAAAGCGGCTTATCCACGCCGATTTTGTGTCTGATTTCAGGGATACTGCTGATTTTCTGATTGAACTCTTTTCTTTCTTCCGGAGTGCTTATCAACTCTTCGGCGATCTCACTTGAAATCGAATCGCGGATGATTTTTGCATCTTTGGCAAAGTTGATATGATTCATCACCGTGATGATCGCCACTGCGAAAACCACATAACAGACCGTGGAAAATGCTCCGCGCCATGAACCGAGGATCGACCCCATTTTCGCTTCATGCGCGCTGGCGGCGGCGTTGCTGCCGCCGGTGAATCCGCTTGCGGTATGAAGGAGCGTCGCCATAATGATCGTTATCAGCTGAAAGAGATTGAAGTCGCGCAGATTCTGAACATCGAACGGATTGATGAAACTTTCTCCGGCGACACGGTCAGCCATCACCGGCATGATCTCAGTTGTCCACGAAAATTTATACAGCACGAAAATAATGAATATCAGCACCACCGGGAAGAAGATTATTCCCTGCAAAGTATCGGTCACGACAATGGAAAGCGTTCCGCCCAGACAGATAAGGGTGATGGCGAGGATGAGAGTTATTGCCACAACAAGAAGGAAGGTCGGACACTGCCAGCCGAAAATATTCAGGTGCTGCGGCAAGCCGAGATAGTAGATAAAGAATCTTGCGGCAATGGCGGGCATGATGATATTCGCCATGATTTCCGCAATGGAACGGAGGAAACAGGCAAAGATGCGCAGACTGCGGTTGTAACGCATTTCAAGGAATTGTCCCAGACTCATCGCGCGCGTTTCACGGAAACGGTATAAGCACCATCCGCTCAGTGCCACCATGATCGTCAGCGGCAGTATCAGCGAGTTCCAGAAAGTCATCGCAAATCCGGTACGGTAGTGCGACTCCACATACGCCACCAGTGAGACCAGCGCCAGCGAGTTTGCCATGTTCGCTGTGGAAATCACATAGCGGCGGCACACTCTGCCTGCCACCATGAAGTCCGACACGCCGCGGATATACTTTGTCGAGTAAAATCCCAGCCACATCACCGCAGCCAGCGGAACTGAAGTTATAAGCCAATCAAACCAACTCATTTTCCCTCCCGTTTTATTATTTGCTTGTGTGATTTGATTAAAATAGCACAAAAACTGTTAAAAATCAAGAGAAGTCAAGCAATAAGATCCGGTGCTGAATACAAAAGATCCCGCCATCGGGGAAACCGGGGCGGGATAGTGGGCAATGTGCTTAAATTTCACTGTAATTACCCAGAAAAGTAAATCTGTTTTCTTCTGAAACCAGTTCGGCGATCAGAGTCCGCAGTTCGGGGTCAGCCATAGACGCTTCAAAGTCGAAGTAGAACATGTACTCGAAATCTCCGTCGCGTTTCGGACGGCTTTCAAGTTTGCTCAGGTTCACACCCAGAACCGCGAAGCGGGCAAGCAGGCTGTACAGGGCGCCGGGTTTGTGCGGGAGCAGACCCATGATGCTGATTTTGTTTGACCCCGGATAGATCTCCGGATTCTGTGAAATGCAGATGAACCGGGTGTAATTGGAGTCTTTATCCTGAATATTTTCCGCTCCGATCTGAAGTCCGTAGATACCCGCACACTCTTTCGCCGCGATCGCGGCTATATCTTTTCTGCCGGATTCACTGACGGTTTTTGCGGCAACCGCCGTGCTTGCCGCAGTGGTGAGTTTCACTTTGCCGAGGGTTTTTATGTAGTTTGCGCACTGTTTCAACCCCTGTTCGTGTGAAATCACTTCGGTGATATCGGAAAGTTTCGCTCCGGCGGGCAGCAGCAGACAGTGACGCACCTTCAGACGGCAGCTGCGGACGATATGGAACTTGTGACCCAGCATAAGATCGTAAACCTGATCAATCGTGCCGGAAGTGGAGTTTTCTATCGGCAGAACACCGTATTCACAGAGATTTTTTTCCACAGCCTGAAAGACCGCATTGAAGTCATTGAAGTAGGTTATATCCGCAAGTTGGAAAAGTTTGTCGGCGGCAAGCTGGGCGTAAGCGCCGGGAACTCCGCAGCAGGCGACGCGGGCGGTCGCAGGGAAAAGTGCCGGAGTTTCCGCAAGGGATTTGGTGATTTTCTGCTCAAATTCCCCGTCTTTAGTGTGCAGACGGCGCTGGTAGGATTTGCTCAATTCAAAGAGGGTGGAAAAGAGTATTCTTGCGGAACTGCCCAGTTCATTGCCTGATTCGCGGGTGATTTTCAGCAGAATTTCCCGTTCCCGTTCACTGTTTTCCACCGGGAGCCCTGCCGCTTCCTTGAGCTGACCGATGATGCCGCCGAGTTCCATGCGGCGGGCGAACAGCGGAAGGATTTCGCGGTCGATACGGTCGATTTCGTTTCTGGCATCGTTGAGATTCATTTTTACAGTTCCTTTACACTCATTTCAGCTTCTTTGATTATATTGATTTTTTTCATGAGTTTATCAAATTCCGGCATGGTCAGACTCTGCATACCGTCACACAGGGCGTGGGTGGGGTCGTTGTGGACTTCGATTATCAATCCGTCGGCTCCGGCGGCGACTGCCGCCAGTGACAGCGGGGAAACAAAACGGGCGATTCCCGCAGCATGACTCGGATCGATCACTATCGGCAGGTGTGAAAGCGTTTTCAGTGACGGTATCGCGGATATATCCAGTGTATTGCGGGTGTAATTTTCAAAGGTGCGCACGCCGCGTTCACAGAGAATGACATTTTCATTGCCGAATGCCATAATGTATTCCGCACTCATAAGCAGTTCCTGATAGGTGTTCGCCAGACCGCGTTTGAGCAAAATCGGCTTGTTGAGGTGACCGAGCTGTTTGAGCAGCTCGAAGTTCTGCATGTTGCGCGCACCGACCTGAATGACATCGACCTCATCGAAAAGATCAAGTTGTGACAAATCCATGATTTCGGTAACGATGGGCAGTCCGGTATCTTTTTTTGCCTCAAGCAGCAGTTTGATTCCTTCTTCGCGCAATCCCTGGAAGGCGTAGGGGGAGGTGCGGGGCTTGAAGGCGCCGCCGCGCAGAAGTGTCGCTCCGGAGGCTTTGACACTGCGGGCAACGGTGATGATCTGTTCTTCACTTTCCACCGAACAGGGTCCGGCTATGACCGTCATTCCGCCGCCGCCGATAACGGCATCGTTCACTTTGATGACCGTATCCAGCGGATGGAATTTACGGTTGGCATTTTTGAACGGTTCCTGAACACGTTTGACCGTTTCCACGATCTCCATCTGGCAGAGCAGATCAATGTCGATTTTTGCTGTATCGCCGACAAGTCCCATGACTGTCTGGTGGATACCGTGGGATATGTGGGCGGTCACGCCCTGTCTTTCGATCCATGAAAGCAGATTGTCAAGTTGATGTTTTTCCGGATTTTCCTTGAGAATGACTATCATTTTTTCTTTTCCTTATGTTGAAATTTGCAATTACCTCTGTTAATAAAAAACCCCGCTGTGACTTTTCACTGCGGGGTATCAGAATGACCTTGTTTACGATTGTCGTAATATTACATTATTGCGGCAACAGGCACTCCGCCCCGCTTTCTAAAATAGTAGAAGGCGAAGCAGCTGCTAAAGTAAAATCGTGCGCTGTTGATAATCTTCTTCATTTTTTAATCAATAAATTTTTTGTTTTTCAATCTTACCGGCAGTGGCGCATCGCGGTCAATCTCGCGCCTTGCTCCTGCGCTGGTACAGTCGAGTACAGTCGTACACTCCTGCACCATGCTCGTCGCAAAACACGACCTTGACTCACGCTGCATCCACTGGATGCAAACAGACCAAATTCTGTCCCACCCGGCAGTGGCGCATCACGGTCAATCCCGCGGCAAATCAGCGGACACCGTCATAACGGCGGTTTTACTGCCCGTTTCACCTAATATAAACGCTGTTTTTTGATTTTTCAAGAGCGTTTTTCAGAAAAATTGGGCAAAAATTCTGCTTATTCCTGCCAGCTGATATTCCGCTTGATGACCTTTTGAGATGCGCCTGAACCGCCGATGATGCAATTTTTTTCCTCAAAAGCCTTGCTCAAAAGCGCTCCTGCGGCAACGATACATTCATCGGGGATCACCGTTCCTTTGAGCATGGTGACGTTGAAACCTATCCAGACATGATCGCCGACTTTTATCGGAGCAGGCGCATTTATGACATTGCCATTTTCATCCATTATTGCGTGACGGTCGCTATCCATGAAAAAGGTGTTCCACGCGATTCCGGCATAATAGCCGAAGACCATCTCTTTTTCGCAGAGAAATGCCGCATTTCCCGTCACTCTGAAACGGTCGCCAAGTTCCATTCTGCCGGTTTTGCTGATATGCAGCGACGAACCGCAGCCGATGGTGGCTTTGCCGTTGAACTGCAATGTTCCGTCAATGAGCAGACTGGTATTGCCGCCCATGCACGCAACGACATCTTCTCTGCCGATTTTGACCAGACCGAACTTCGCTTTGGAGTTGATGATGATTTTACCCTTTATCGAGCGCAGATGCGTCCTTTTATAGAGCAGTACCGGCAGTTTGCACGCCTGACTGAACGGCAGTTTACGGTAATTGAAGTAAATTGTTTTCAGCCATGAAACTTTGAACAATTCGCCAATTTTCATCGGATATCCCTTATTTTTTCAGTTTGGCTTCGGCAAGGCGCAGAGCGTTTTTCACCGAAGGTGCCAGCCGCTGGGCTTCCTGAGCATGATAAACCGCTTTTTCTCCCAGACCTTCGGCAAGCGCCGCGCGGCGGAGCTTGTTGTGGAAGTCGGCAACTCTGTCAACGATGATATCCCCGAAAACGGAGTTCAATTCCGGATAGTCGTTGACAAAGTTTGTCACCACCGATGCGGTCACTGAAAGTTTTTCATAACTTGCAGATGACATGTTGCTGTCGTGCCGCCGCCGCTTGAACACCGGCTTTTGAACGGCATAAAATTCACTTTCCAGTGAAAGCCGCAGGAAGAAATCGTAATCGTAAGATACCTTCAGCGCCGTGTTGAATCCGCCTTTATCCAGAAAGAGCTGACGGGGAATAAGCGTTCCGCAGTTGTTGACCAGAATGTGGCGGATGAGTTCCCCGGTTATTTTTCCGGAAGGATAAACATCGACCTTCCCTTTGGTCGGAACATCATTGCCTTCGGCATCTATCGTCTGATAAGTCCCGTAACTGCACGCATCGGGCTTATCCGGCAGGGCATTGACCAGTTTTTCCACTGCATCGGGGAAAAAGAGGTCATCGGAATCGTTGAAAACGATATAGTCGCCCTTTCCGGCACGGGCGGCATGATTTTTTGCCGCCGCATCGCCGGAATTTTCCTGATAAATATATTTGATCTGCGGAAATTCCGCGCTCATCATCTCAGCGGTTCCGTCACTTGAACCGTCATCGACAACGATGATTTCAATGTTTTTGTAACTCTGCTTCAGCAGTGACTCAAGACAGCTGCGCAGAAGTTCTTTGCGGTTGAAGGCGGAAACGCCGATGGTGACAAGCGGAAATTCTTTCATCTTCTCTGTCCTTTTCAGTTCTCATTGCCGGTCAGGCTGAGTATCTTGCGGTAATCGGCAATTTCCAGCAATGCGCTTTTGACCTGACGGATCTTCCAGTCAAGGTGCCACTGGTCACCGACATACTCCATGCTCGGTTCCCAGCCGAGGCGGGAGTCGACGGCGACATACTGCATCGCCTCTTTGGCGTTTTCGATCTCCTCATTTGCCAGAGCTTCGATGGCATCAAGCTGTTTGAGCCCTTCTTCGGCGCTGGTGATATGCTGGATATCGCGGTTGAGGCAGTACCATGTGGTAGTATTGCAGCAGCTCTGGATGGAACAGCGGATGAATTTACCCAGATTCAGCTCACGTTCCAGCGCCTCTTTGCGGTGTTCCGGTGCGGCGGCAAGAGCTTTTTCATAGAGGGCGATACCCTCATCCCACAGTTTGAGCATCTCTTTCAGACCCTTGATCTCGTTGGGATAACGCAATGCTCCGGGGAGCTGGTTGATATTTTCATACGGCTGATAGAGGGTTTTGACGATCCTGCCGCCGAAGTGCGCTTTGGGATCGGCGGGGAAGTCGATCTCTTTCTGTCCCATCGTGCGGGTGATATTCGGCTGGAAAATCAGCGGATACGCCGCACCTACCCGCAACGGACCGTACTGGTTCTCGTTTGTTGCCGGCAGATATTCAAACGCATCGCTCCACTTCTGCCACGCTTCGAGCAGATATGCTGCACCGTCACCGGCTCTGCGTTCAGCGAAAACTTTCAGCATCTCATCCAGATCGCACTGGGGTGAGTTGAAATACGCCTTGCCCAGATCGGTGATGACCGACGCATGCCAGCCGTAGTGGTGACAGTCGTAGAAGGAGTCGAGATTGCACTCTCTGCGGAAACGGTCAAGCTCTTTGAAACGGGTTATCCAGCGCTGCGGAACCGGAACATACGGAATCACACCGATATCCCACGTTGCTCCGGCAGTGTTGCTTGTTGCCATCAGCGGAATATCGTACTTCGCGGCGGCTTCGCACTCGCTTGAGAAGTAGAATCCCGGTTTCGCGGCGACGATGGAGTAGTCCATCACGCGGCGCATCTGACCGTAAAGCATCACTTTGGAAAAGATATCGTATGTGACCTGAATGGTGATCCCTTCCGGAAGGTTTTTCAGGAAGTTTTCGCGCACGTCAAGCTCAGTCCAGCCCCAGTTGTAAGTGTTGAAGATGATCTTTGCATCGGGAATCGCCTTGCGGATGGCATCACGGATGCGCGCAAGGAACGCCGGATAATCGTAAGTCGGCCAGTAACCTGCCGGCGGACGCACATCGGGAATGCCGTCAACAACTGAATCAAGCCAGCCTTTGCCGGAACAGACCGGGTCTTTGGAAGGGAAGTAAACGCTTTCACCGACCAGCATCACACCGGCGGCTTTCGGGTACTTCATCAGCAGTTTGGTGTAAACGTTGTCGAAATACTCCACCGCATCGTCATCATCAGGATGCTTGAAGCTCGGCAGATAAGCGTAAAGATAAACTTCGATATCGTACTTTTCGGCTCTGACGATCAGATCGTTGAAGTCCAGCACGCCGACATTGGTCTGGTTGGGACCCTTGCAGAATACGGCGATGGCATCGAATCCGGCGTGCATAGTCGCATTGAGGTGGGAATCCGGGAAAAGTTCGATTCCCCAGCCGGAGTGGACGATACGGGGAGTGATCAATTTTTCCCGCACGGTTTTGCCCTTCTTGAGCATCGGCGCTCCGCGGAGATTTAGCAGATCTTCAAGGTAAACTCCGCCGCGGCGGATGCCGCCGGAACTTGATGCGGTGATGGTGACGGTGTCTCCGGTCACATCCAGTTCAAAGGAGCCTTTGGCAAGTTTTGACTCTTTGTCAAGATTGAGGACGATACCCTTGCTTCTGTTGTATTCCACATGGAGCATCAAATCCATTGAAGTCTGGAAATAATCCTGAAGGTCTTTGGCAGTTTCCACCACCGCCGCACAGCTTTCCGCCGGGCAGGTGATGCACCACGATTTGTCGATAAGGATCTCATCAGCCGCCTGCGGAACCCTGGAGTCGCACATATTTTTATGATGCACGATATCAATACGCTGACGGAACTCGTAATTACACTCTTTTTTTAACATTATACACCCTTTCTTTGAAAAAATTTGTATTTTCGGTAATATACATCAGTAAATGGCGGTTTGCAAATCTTTTTTTACTGAATTATGCTCAGTTACCGTCATTCAGCTGCAGTTTGTTTGGTCAAGGGTGCCAAGACCGCAGGCAAATGAGTTGATCATGAACCTGCGGGAATCACTTCATTCAGCGGATGCAGAGGCGGGAGCCGCAGAGCTTTTTATAAAATCGTATTGTCCGGCGGCGTTGAAGAAACTGCAATTTTCCGTAAGAAAGTGGCGCAGTATGAATTTCTGAACATACTCATTATCGGCACCGAGACCGAGAGTCAGAAACATGTCGCCGGAAATATGATTTGTGCCGGGGGCAACATAAGCTCTGGGGAAGGGATTTTCGCTGTTCCACTTGTTGCAGAAAAGAATTGCATCTTTAAGTTTGAGATCTTCCACCCTGCTGCCGATCGCTTCGGCACGGTAGGAGTTTATTCCGGAGTGTATCAACAGCAGGAAGGATACATTTCCGGCATCATCGGACTGGAAACCGACCACAAAACACTCATTATCTTTATCAAAATCATATTTCAGTCCGCTTGCATCCAGAGCGCGCCGCATCATGCGCCGGTTGCGGTTTGCCATTTTTCGGAATTGTACTTCATCATCAGTCTTATTCTCCGGTACTCTGCCGGAGATGCGGTTCCAGAGGGAACCCAGAAAGTGCAGTAAGTTCATTTTATCACCTCAGTTGAAAATTTCTACAACCTTTAGACGTAATATAAAGAGAAATATTTTATGCGGAAATGACAAAAAACAATTTTTTTTGAAAAATTATCTGTTTTCATGACGTAAGCTCATCAAATAATGAGCAGTCACCGGCGGAAAAGATAGGGATATTTTTATCGAGCCAATTTCAAAAGTCCTCAAAAATTCTTAAAATTCATCGCTGCGATCTTAAAGCGGGGCGTTTCCGGTGGTTATTTATTCAATAGCCACGCCTTGTCTCGCCATAGCTCGAATGGCGACGGCGGATCAAACTACCGCTTTGATCTCATCAACGCTGATTTTTTAATCTCTTTTTGAATTATTTTTGAAATTGGCTCTTGAAAAAGAAAAATTTGTGTGTTACATTATAGTTAGGATTTAGTGAAACGTTTCACCAATTAATCAGGGTAACACATGGCAAGATTGAGTGATATCGCCGCCCGTGCAGGGGTCGGAGTCAGTACCGTAAGTTATGTATTGAACAAGACCGGACTGCACAAAGTCAGTGCGCAGACGCAGGAGCGTATTCTTGCGGCGGCGCGCGAACTCAACTATGTTCCCAATGTCGCGGGCAAGGCTCTGCGCAAAGGGATAACCTACACGGTGGCGGTGCTTTTCCCCGAAATCAACGGTTCATTTGCCTTCAACATTCTTTCCGGTCTGGAAAATGAGTTCAATCAGGAAAGTTACAGTATGCTCTTTTGCCGTTACCGCAACCGTCAGGAGTTCTGCGAAAAGTGCCGTCAGCTTGCCGGGCGTCAGATCGACGGAGTTATCCTGCTCGGAGTATATTATGACGCGTTTGACGAAGTGCTTGAACTCAATAAACACCACCCGGTGACGGCGCTCGGATTCAAAAGTCCGTATCCTGATATCCCGTCAGTTTATGTCGATGGGGTGAAACTCAATTTTCTTGCGGTGAAATACCTGACCGCCAACGGACACAGAAAAATCGCCGTCCAGTGCGGCGCGGACAGAAATAAACAGCTCGGCGCAGAAAAGGCGGTGGCAAATGGTAAAGCGGAACTCTTTTTTGCTCCGCCGGATTTCCGTACCGGCAGTGAATTTCTTGATTGGGGATTGTCACTTGACGATAAAATCACCGCCTTTGTCGCTTACTCCGACATTGCTGCCATTGAACTCATGGGCGCGGCGCAGGATAGAAATCTGCGTGTTCCGGAAGATATCTCCGTTATCGGTGCCGACGGTGAGGAGTTCGGCAGTCTGGTGCGCCCTGCCTTGACAACAGTCCGCCAGCCGGATTTTGTGCAGGGGGAATCCGCTGCAAGAGTATTGCTGAAAAAAATTGCCGATGGTTCGGCTGAAGATGTGGTATTGATGCCGGAACTGCTGAAAAGAGACAGCGTGGCATTATTGAATCAAGGATAATGATGACTATGGAAAAAATTCTTTTGAACGGCATTTGGGAAGGGGACTACTTCCTTTCACTCGATGAACATGCCAAAACCCGTATCCCGCGGACTTTGCATCAGATGGGCAGAGAAAGCGCGGCAAGTTCCGGTTTCATCACCGGAAAAAAACTCCCGTGGGTGATGCAGGGAACGGTTCCCGGCAGTGACCGCACCTTTCTCAAAGAGAACGGTCAGGCGGAGTTTGACCCGTTTTTCGGACGGAATCTTGAGTTTTCGCGCTTTTCGGAAAATTATTCGTGGGCATTCCGCAAATTTTTCACACTTCCGGAAAACTGGAAAAACCGCCGTATTCTGCTGAACTTCGCCCGCGTGGACTACAAAGCGGTATTCTTCGTCAACGGTGAATATATCACCGAACACTCATGTGCCTCTTACGGATTGACCTTCGATATCACCGAAAATGTGAAATCCGACGGTGAAAACGTCATTTCCGTACTCTTTGCGCCTGCTCCGGACGGTCTGCCCAACCACCTTTCCGACCGTCCGGCGGATTTTGCCCAATTCCGCCGCACCCAGATCGGTTTCGGCTGGGACTGGTCGCGCCGCTATCAGCCGATGGGCATTGTTGATTCAGTGACACTCATCAGCTACGAAAAGTGCCGCATTTCCGACAGTTTCCTCAAATTCGACGGCAGAAAAGCGGTTCTGGAAATGGAAGTTGAAAACCGTTTTGATTGCGAAGAAAACCTCTCTGTCACCCTTGAACCGGAAAACTTTACAGGCAAAAGTGTATCCTTTGAGAAAAAAGTTGCTCTGGAAGCGGGAAATAACAAATTTTCCTTTGAACTCCCGCTGCCGGAAGATTTGAAATTGTGGTATCCCAACGGCGAAGGTGAACAGAATCTTTACAAACTCACCCTTACTCTTGGCGACTGCACTGAAAGCAAAGTCGCCGGATTCAAGACGGTGAAGATGACCCGCAATCCGGATTCACCGGAAAATGCCCGCAACCTCACCTTCAATATCAACGGCAAGCCGGTCTTCGCGCGCGGAGTTAACTATGTTCCTGCGGAACTGGATTTCTCACAGGCGACTGCCGAAGGTTATCAGCACCTTGTGCAGGCGGCAAAAACGGCGGGAATCAACCTTTTCCGCATCTGGGGCGGCGGTGTCATTGAAAAAGATGCTTTCTACGAAGCGTGCGACCGTGCCGGTATCATGGTGTGGCAGGAGTTCCTGCACGCATGCAGTCAGTATGATAAATCTGCAGAGTTCCTCGCCCGGACCCGCAGAGAGGGTACTGCCATCATCAAAAATCTGCGCAATCACGTTTCCATAACGCTTTTCTGCGGCGGCAATGAACTGCTTTATTACGGTGAAATTCCCGACAGTCCCATGCTTAAACAGTATGGCGAACTGGTTGCCGAACTTGCTCCGGGATTGCCCTATCACACCACATCCCCCGACCTTTCCCGTCCGGGGGAAAGACACCACGGCCCGTGGCACTACCGCAGTCACGGTGAGTGGAATACCCACTTCCGTCAGTTCGCCAGTGAACTCGGCTGCAACGGTACTCCGGTCTATGAATCAGTAAAACGCTTTATTCCGGAAAAGGAGCTTGAAGCAATGTCAGGACCGTCGATGGATTACCACTTCTTCAACAAAGAGGGGTTGAACAGTCTGTACCGTCCGGTGAATGAATTTTTTGATGTGGAAAATATGGAACAGTTCTGCGCCGCCTCACTTTTCAGTCAGGCAGATACCATCGGTTACATCATGCAGCACTACCGCAGACTTGCTCCCAAAGCCAGCGGATGTATTTTCTGGCAGTACAACGAACCGTGGCCGACTGCTTCATGGAACGTCATCGACTACTACGGTCTGCCGAAAATGAGTTTTTATACCCTTAAAGAGGCGAATGCTCCGGTACTGCTTTCGCTGAAAGATGAGTCATGGGCAGTCAAAGACGGGAAACTTGCCGCCGAATGGTATATCACCAGTGACCGCGGATTTACCGGAAAAGCCGCACTCAAGGCGGTAAGTGCCGACGGCAGAACTCTTTTCACAAAGGAAACAGAGGGCTCATGGGAAGCGGGAACTTTTCTGCTTGACAAAATCAATGAATCTGTTCCCGAAGGTTTGACCGCCGTGTTCCTGACCCTTGACGGCAAATACGCCGGAGTCCGCATTTACGGTGCGCCTGATTTCAAAAAATTCTTTGAAGTTCCGGCATGTGAAGTTTCCGCTGAAGTTTCCGGAAACAGTGTCATTGTCAAAAATACAGGCAGCAGTGTGGCATTCAATATTCAGTTGAGTTTCCCGTCTCTGCCTGATAAAGCGGTGCTTTTCAAAGATAACTTCCTCACCCTTGCTCCCGGAGAGACCCGTATCGTGGAATTCTGCGGCAAGGCAGACGGTGCGGAATTAAAAATAAGTTCCCTCAATCAAAAAGTTTCCATTAAAAACTGATCAAAAAAGGAGGTTCCCAAATGAAAAAAACAAAAAATTTCACCCTGATCGAACTGCTGGTCGTTATCGCAATTATTGCGATTCTGGCAGCTATCCTGCTCCCGGCACTCAACAGCGCCCGTGAGCGCGGCAGAAGTGCAAGCTGTATCAACAACCTCAAGCAAATCGGCTTGATGGCGACCATGTATGAAGATAATTATGAGGTATTCCCTTCTCCCATTTACAGCAATGATCACCGCTGGATCATGGGATTGCTCAAAGCAGATGCAGGGCTGAATATGAATTCATTCTATTGTCCGTCAACTGAATATGCAACTTTTGATCCTGCGTCAGTGTGGTCGCATTACCGTACTTATGCGGCATTCGGCTATTACAACAGTTATTCTGTCACCAAACCGCATTCCAGCAAAAATCTCTGGAATGCAGGCAGAACCATCCTTTACGGCGACAGCAAACAAACTGAAACAGACGGATGTGCTGTTGACACTCTGAGCACCGGAACGATCTCTTTCCGCCACTCCCGCAAAATGAATGCCTGTTTCGGTGATATGCACGTGGATGCTGCCGCAAAGGAAACCGAAGTACCTAAAGAAGCTACTGCAAAAGCATTCGGTTATCAGACTCTCAAGGATAAATACGGCAACCGTTATGAAGAGTTGTAATAAAATTTAACTTAACCCTGAATAGAAAGGTATCAGAAAAATGAAAAAAGTATTGTTCCTTATCGCAATGGCGGCATTGACTCTCACTGCCGATGAAATCAAATTCAACTGGAAAGGCAAAGCTGAAAAGATCGCCGCCCCCAAAGTTGAAGAGATCAAAGATGAAGACTGGGTCTCATACCGCTGTACTCCGACTGCCAAAGGTCCGTGGCAGGGCATGATCGGAACGTCTTCCGTCAAAGTTGACCTGAATAAATTCAAAGGTGTATCTTTTGACATCAAACAGAAGTGCTATCCCGGAAATTGCGCGACCGTCATCTATTTCCACACTTCAAACGGCAATTATTATACCACTTTCAATGCTGGCAACGGCAAAGACTGGCAGCACATCGAAATTCCCTTTGATGTCAAAAAATGGCAGGGGGCAAAATCCTTTGAAGGAACACTCACCCGCGTGGTGATCTACCCCTTCCAGTCACTGAACGATCCCTCAAAATATATGGAGATCGCCAACTTCGAGCTGATCGAAAAAGAGTAAGAAACAGGATTTTCAAGCAGAAAAAGCTGCGGGAAAGTCGGAATTTTTCCCGCAGTTCAGGGTCGTTGTGCCTTTTTTTCTGAAAAATGAAAGGTAAAACAATGAAATATTTATCAATTTTTGCCGCCATGCTCGCCCTTGTGCTTGGTGCAGAAGAGATCAATTTTACATTCAAGGGTTCAGGCGGCAAAACTCTGCCGCCGAAAGTGGAAAAAATCACCGTGGGCAACCGTACATACTACCGCTGTACTCCTGTGGAAAAAGCTCAGTGGCAGGGAATCCACGGGATACCTGACAAACCGGTGAAACTTTCCGATTACCGGGGAATCGCTTTTGAGTTCCGTCAGAAATTCTATCCGGGCAATCCTGCGGTCTGCTTCTACATCAACACCCCGGGCGGTGCGATCTACACCGATTTTTCAGGCGGTAACGGCAAAGAGTGGCAGAAAGTCGAAATTCCTTTCGACACCCGTATCTGGAAAGCCTCTGAAAAACTCGGCTTTACCGAAATGAGAGGGTTCAGAGTCTATCCCTATCAGAATCTGGATGACCCGAAAAAATCTCTGGAAATTTCCAACATCCGTTTCCTGCCGAAATTTGCGGATAACTCCCCCCGCAAGATCACAGTGCGCAGTTACAAAATCAACGCTGTTCCCACCGACGGTCCGGATACCGCCCAGGCACTGACCGACGGCAAAACCGATTTTGATATCCATTTCCGCGGTTACGGCAATGTGGAACCGGTTTTTGATTTTGATCTCGGCACTATCCATGTGATTACCGAACTTAAACTTACCGCTTCAGGCAAAGAAGCCGGTCAGAACTTCCGCAGTGCCAATATTTCAGCGAGTATCGACGGCAAAAAATATTTCCCCGCCGGCAGTATCAGCGATATGAAAATGGTCGGCAAACGGCAACTTTACACTTTCAAAATGCCCTTTGCCGCCCGCTATATCAAACTTTCCCCCATCCGTACCCGTCAGGATTTCCCCATCCGTATAGCGGAAGCGGAGTTTACCGGATATATCCCCGACAGCAAAGAGCTTGCCAAATTCAGTGAACGCGCTTACGATGAGGGCAGAGCGCTGCCGAAAGATAACGGTAAAAACTATGTGACACTCAAAAACGGCGAATACTCCTTCAAAATCTGCAAAGACAACGGTATACTTTCCGATATCCGCTTCAAAGGCGAACTTATCGCTCTCAAAAAGTTCATGACCTATGTCCTTTCATATCGCAAAAAAGATATCGTGGCTGATGCGTACAGCGACAAAATCAGCAACTTCACTTTCTCTGACGGCAAAGTGAAATACCGTGCCGTCAACCCGAAGCTCCCCGGTGTGGTCTTGAATTACGAAGTAGCCATTGACAACAGCGGAATCCTCACCACCGTCACCGTCGATGACAGCAAGGTGAAAGAAAAGGCATTTCTGCGCCTTTCCACTCAAACTGTCTTCAATAAAGATTTCCGCCGCGACGGTTATTATGAATCATGGGGCGGTCATCACCGTCTGGAACGCCTTGCCGCCAGCGAAGTTGTCGGAGAAAAGATTATTGACGGTGCCGCTACTCTCTCTTTTGAAGCGGCAAACGGCAAAAAGACTCTCTTTGAAACTCTGACCACCTGGAACGGTATCTTCATGCCGCTGGGAACCAATCCCGAAGGCGACCGCGCCACGCAATATTTCCTTGCCAACGGTCTGCGCCTCTGCTTTGCAACGGTCAATCTGGGCGATAAGAAAAATGAGACAATATCCTCACTCTGGATGATGAGTGACGGAACTCTGCTCGATGCTTATGCCAAATTCTTCAAACGTGCGGAATATGCCAACTTTATCAACCGTCAGCCGCGTGCTTCATGGCTCAGAGATGTAAAACTTGCCGGAACTCTCGGCGGCTGGGAAGGCTACTGGCTCGGCGCCCACGAGCGTGCCGCAGAGAATATGGCAAAACTCTATGAATACGACCCGGTCGTCGTCGCCATGCTCGGCGGTCTGAACGGCACCTGGGGCGACTTTTACTACGGTGAAGGCAATGTTGGCAAAGGTTTTGAGCAGGGATTTGCATGGGGTATGGAAAGTACCGCCAAAGCCCTGCGTGAACGCTATCAGAATCTGCGTAAAATCAACCCGACTCTGAAACTCGGCGTTTACAACTGGCTCTGGTCAGCAGGCGCCAACTCCAATATCTTTGCCAAACATCCTGACTGGTTTATTTCCAAGACCCGTGAAGGTTCGGCGGCAAACTACTTCCCCGGTGCGGAAATCGTACTGAACTTCCTGCGTAAATTCAGCCATGAAGCATCCCGCAAAGATGCGGTCGATACCATCTGCAAACAGATGAATGGACTTGATCTGGATGTTTTCTATCTCGACGGCGGTACTGTCGGTGCTTTTGCCGAAGATTGGGAAAATATGAAAAGAGATGAAATGACAGGATCTCTTTTCATGCACGATGAGATCCGCAGACGGATGATGAAAGACAACCCGGAACGTGCCGTATTCTTCAACGTTCCCTACAATCCGCAGGGTGACTTCGGCTTTCTTGAATCATTCAGCGACATCGTTTCAAACTGGAGAAACGGTGCGATCAATATGTATAAATTCAAACTTTTCCAGCACCGCAATAAACTCCATTACCCGATCTACATTTACTGGATCGGTACGACCAATGGTCCATTGGAAGATTATATGATCGGTACCGGTCTTCTTCCCTCACTCCACAGCCGCGGCAAAAGAGTCGGCGATGTCGGTTATATTTCCGCCCGTCATCAGGTGCGCCAGCTGGAACTGGTCGAAGCGGGAATCAAACCGAACTGGCGTTTTGATGCTGATACTACGCTTGAATCGTTCCCGATGAAGCAGGAAAAAAGTGCATTCATCTTCCTCAAAAATCATGCCAAAGAGACCAAAAAAGAGCTTATCAGTTTCAATGCCGCTCCTTTCGGTTTCGACCCTGCCAAACCTGTTTACACCTATGCGGTGCGGGTGAAAAACGCCAATGATTACGAGTGCGGATTCGGTGAACCCGCCATCCGTGAAGCGTATGAGAAAAACAACTGGATAAGCGACCGCGTCACTGTTCCTGTGTATATGGGAGAAGTGAAGATCGTCAACGGCAGGATTTCCGCTGAACTGGAACTGCCCTCAAATATCGCCGTACTTTACACCCTTACCCAGGTTCCCGCCTTTGTGTGGAGCTACCGCGGTCACCCGACCTATCACCGTATTTCCGGTATGCCCGGATTCACCGTCACAGGTGATTATGACAAACTTACGGTCGATTCCGAGGAGAAAAACTCCGAAATCGCAGTCATCATCCCTGAAGGCAAAGTTCCGGCAAATATCACCGTCAACGGAGAAGCGGCAAAATGGAACTATTTCCGTGACAACGGTGTGATGCTTGCCGTGGTGAAAATTCCCGCCGCCGGAAAGAGCGAAGTCAAAGCCGCCTTTGCCGATGCGGAAAAACTTTCCGGAACTTTGGAACTGAAAGTGCGCCGTTTCGGTTACAATATGCGTGCGGTACTGACTGTTCCTGAAAGCTATGACGGCAAAGAGGTCGCGCTTTCCATTTCCGACGGAGAAAACACCGTTTACAGTAAAAACATCAAAGTTGTCAGCGGCAAAAACAATATCAGTATCAAACTGCCGACCACCACTCTTGATGCCCGCTATGTCATCACCGCCGGACTCCCCGGAAATCCGGCGGCGACAGCGAAGTCCACTGTCCGCGCTCTGGCAAGAAAGACCGAACTTCAGGAGGTCATGCAGAGTCAGAAAGAACTTCCGGTTGAAAAGGCATGTGATGTGGATGTCAAGGGAATGAAAGTTTCCAAAGTCATCTCGATCGGAACGGAAAACTGTTCCGATGCGAAAGTTGATCCGCAGACACTTTCTGTGGATGTTAAGACCCGCAATCAGATGGCGACTTACTGGAATAAAACTGCCGGAGCATTGGAACTGAATAACGTTAAACGTTA
The DNA here is from genome assembly GCA_015061615.1 of Lentisphaerota bacterium. Lineage (GTDB taxonomy): Bacteria > Verrucomicrobiota > Lentisphaeria > Victivallales > Victivallaceae > UBA1784. Next base: position 15,797 of record SUWE01000022.1, on the reverse strand, counting down.
TCTCAAAATCAAAATGGCAAGCAACCTCTGGGTGAATAACAAATACGGTTCCAGCTCATCGGGCAGACACTCACCGCGTCACGACAACCCTGCTCACTACATCGGACTTTTCCTCGACTTCGGAACCAAAGAGGGCTACACCATCCGTGCCGCTGGTGCTTACGGAAAATTCAATGTGGAAAATAAAACCGTTCTTTTCAATTACGGTGCAAAACGCCTGCCGCAGTATTACTGGATGTTCAACGATATGGCACGCAGTCAGACAATTAAAGAGGTCACCGTCTGGCTCGATCTCTGGAATATCGGCGCTCCGGCAAACTGGGATAACCGCCTGCTGATTTCCGCAGTTATGACCCATTGCAGTGCGAACAAGAATATCAGTTTCCAAATACTTGATACTGCCGATGCTCTGCCCGCCGGAGAAAAAGCTGAAGATGTGCTTTCTCTTACTAAAAAAGAGGCGAAAGTCACTGTCAAAGCTCCGAAAGTTGCCAAAAAGCCGACTTGGGCAGAGTGGAAGAATATTCCCGCCGCCGGGGTGGCTCACGATCTGCTTGACCGGGTGGCAAAACCGAAGTTCCCGATGACGGCAAAAGTCGCACACGACGGTAAAAATCTCTATTTCTACTACGATATCGTGGAAAAAGCGGACAAAATCTTTGACTGCCGCACCGGAGACAACGGCTTGCCCTTCTTCGGTGACAGTGTGGAAGCTCTTGTCGCATTCAACAACGACCCCGGTATGTTCTTTCATACCGTGGTCGATGCCAAAGGCAACACCTACAAAGAACGTTACACCGGTGACTCCGCACTGAAACACAAGGCGAAGAAGAATATTATCTTCCCCTCAAAACATGAGCTGGATGTGAAAAATCCCGCCCATTGGCAGGCGATGTTCATCGTTCCGCTCAAAGAGATCGGCGTCACCAAAGCATCAGGAACAAAACTGCATTTCAATATGATGCACAACCGTCTGAATGACGGAAAAATGGTCAACTCCGCCCTCGGAGCAAAATATTACTCAGGCGACCAGTACACAATGGTACTTGAGTAAAACCCGACTTATCTGCGGGGCTGAGCGCAAAACTCAGCTCCGTTTTTTTTTGCAGGGGAAATTTATTCTTTGCCAAGTTCGTTGCGGGAAGATGCCGGATTGCCGATATTGATTCTGGCGCCGCTGTCGGTGTTCAGGAATCCGGCGCGTTTCTGATAGATAAATTCCCGCGGGGTCATGTTGCAGTATTTGATGAACTGCCGCCGGAAATATGCCATATCGTTGAAGCCGCAGTTCTGTGCCGTTTCCTTTACGGACAACTCCCCCATGATAAGCAGCTGATATGCCCGTTCAATACGCAGGCGGTTCAGAGTTGTTATCAATGTTTCCCCGTAGATACGGTGATAGATCTGTCCGAGATACTTCGGGTTGCAGTGCAGTTCACTGCTGATACTGTGCAATGATACGGGTTCGGTGTAATGCACAAGCAGATATCTTCTTGCGGCATCGGCAAGCGGAGTGGTGAATGTTTCCGATGCGATCGCCGAAGAACGGCGGATCTCTCTGAGCATAAGTTCAAAAAGCAGAGCCAGACTTTCTCTGTCAGGTTCGGTGCGTGACTGCTCCAGCAGATACATTTGAGCATAAGAGGGCAAGGGGGAGTGTTCCGAAAGTTTTCCGCTTTGCGGCACTTCGGCAACGATATCATCATCGAGAAAATGTATCCAGAAAAATGAGAGGTTTGCTGAGTAATTTGTCAATCCCCCGTGCTTTCTGCCCCGCTGCAAAATGAGATATTCACCGCTGCGGATACGGAAGTAGCGTTCCTCCTCAAACATATTGAGTTCTCCGGACAGAACTGCAATAAGTTCATGACTTTCCATAACCCGTGTGATGTGTCTGCCCTTGCCGCGGGAAATGAATTTCCCGGCATGTAAAATTTCTCTTGACATGGTAATTTGTCTCCTTATTGTGTAATATAATCCCGCAAAGCACTATTTACAAGCAAAAATTGCAGTGGTATATTAAAATCAGGCAATTTCAAAAGTTCTCCTTAACAGAAAAGGAATGATACGATATGATGAAAAAACTTGAAGCCCCCGGCATTGCCGATGTCCGTCTGAATGACGGTATACTTGCTCCGCGCCGGAAAACCGCGCTTACTTCCACCATCCCTTCCGCCATCAGAAAAGCTGAGGAAAGCGGCAGAATCAATGCTTTTGACCTTGAAGGATACAAAGGTCTGCGTGAATATTTTTATGACTCCGACACCGCTAAAATCCTCGAAGGTATCGCTTACGCGCTGAAACTTGAAAAAAATGACGAACTTCAGAAAACATTTGAAACCTGGGTCGATAAGATCGTCGGTTGTCAGCAGCCGGATGGGTATCTCAACTCCTATATTTCCGGTGCCGCTCCGCAGGACCGCTGGAAATATCTGAACCGTATCCACGAACTTTACTGCGCCGGACACCTGATCGAAGCGGCAGTCGCCGGAAAAGATCTGCCCGGCGGAGACAAACTTTTCAAGGCAATGTGCCGTTATGCCGATTATATCGACAGCGTTTTCGGTCTGGATGAGGGCAAACGCCGCGGCTGGCCCGGTCATGAGGAAATCGAACTTGCATTGATAAAGCTCTACCGTGCAACCGGTAATGAGCGTTATCTGAAACTTGCAAGCTACTTTATCAACGATCGCGGAACTGAACCCAATGTGTTCCCGACCGACGAGTGGCAGTACGAAGTCATGCGCGGCATCCGTCAGGCGGATAAACCGGTGCGTGAACAGCAGACAGCTCAGGGACACGCCGTGCGTGCGGTATATCTCTACTCCGGAATGGCGGATACCGCTTATGAAACCGGTGATACCGAACTGCTTGCCCATTGCGAAAAAATCTTCGCCAGCATCGTCAATGAAAGAATGTACATTACCGGCGGTATCGGTTCGACTTTCCACTACGAAGCCTTTACCAAGGCTTACGATCTGTCCAACGGCGCATTGATGTATGCTGAAAGCTGTGCCGCAATGGGATTGGTGCAGCTGTCGCGCCGGCTTTTCAACCTCACCGGCAAAACGGAATATCTCGATGTGCTTGAAACTGCGCTTTACAACGGTGTGCTTTCCGGTGTGAGTCTTGCCGGAAACACCTATTTTTACTCAAATTATCTGGAAGTTGATGAGAACAGCAGCTTTTACAACTACGGCGCGCCGGAAAGACAGCCGTGGTTCAGCTGTCCGTGCTGTCCGACAAGTTTTTCGCGTTTCCTGCCCCAGCTGGGAACATTTATCTATTCCATGTCCGCTGATGAACTGCATGTGAACATTCCGGCGGCGAACAAGGCTGAGCTGAAAGTCGGAAATCAGAGTGTGAAAATCGAAATCACCGGAAATTATCCTTATGACGGCAATATCGGCATAATCATCAACAGCGATGCGGAGTTCACTTTGAAACTGCGTATTCCGTCATGGTGCCGCAATCACAGCATCAAAGTCAACGGTGAAAAATGTGATTCCGCACTTATCAAACGGCAGTGGAAGGCGGGCGACAAAGTTGAAATGGTACTGGATATGCCGGTCGAAGTGATGCTTGCCCACAGCAAAATCACCTGCAATCTGGGCAAAGCGGCGCTGAAACGCGGTCCGATCGTTTATGCTCTGGAAGAAATCGACCAGCAGTTCCCCGTCCGCGAACTGCTGATTGAAAGTGAGCAGGATTTTGAACTGGGTACTGTTGAGGGTCTGCCGGAAGGCACGGTCGCCATCCGCGGCACCGCTTACCGGGAAAAGATGCCTGATACCGGACTTTACTACACCGGATTTCCTGAATATGAGGAAACCGTCTTCTGTGCCGTACCCTATGCTCTGTGGCAGAACCGGGGAAAGACCAATATGTGTGTCTGGAACCGTTATTTATAAGTGTGGCAATTTCAAGTGTTCCCCAGAAATCCAGAAAAAAAGGAGGTCCCGACTATGAAAAACACCGTTTCCAACCAATTGACGCTCCGCCGTGGCGGAGTAAAGCAGAGCTTTACTCTTATTGAACTGCTCGTTGTCATTGCGATCATCGCCATTCTGGCGGCGATATTGCTCCCTGCCTTGAACAGTGCCCGTGAACGCGGCCGCAGTGCCAGCTGTATGTCCAACTTGAAACAGCTCGGTCAGTCGTGGAAATTTTATCAGGATGCCAACGATGAATACTGCCCCGGCGGCTATTACAAAGGCTATTACAGCGCATACGCCCCCCACAATACCAGATGGTTTGAGCAGTTTGAAAAAGACGGCATTCTGGCGAAAGATGTCACCCGCTGTGCATCTTCACCCAACTGGGAGTTCAACTCCAGCAATCTCAACTACGGTATTCTTGTAAATATCTGGGGTTACTACGATAATCAGATCACTCTTGCCGCGACCAAAGGCAACTTCAAAAACCCCAGCCGCATGGCGTGTTTCATGGATTCCATGCCCTCGCAGAACCGTGTTGATATGGGGATGTCTTCCACCAGTTTCGGTGATTCGGTGCATTTGTGGTACACCTATCCGCAGCTTGCCGGACTTGCCGGTGTCGGTTCCAACCCCGGAATCGAGTTCCGTCACAACTCCGGAATCAACGTCGTTCTGCTTGACGGTCATGCGGAGTTCAAAAACACCACTCAGGTCCGCAATCCGTGCGGTATCGCCGCTGAATACGATGACAAAGTCGAATCCGGCAAATGGGATATGCGTCCCTGCCACGGAACCGGCGGCAATGAGTCCGGCTCCTGCATCAACTGATTGCTGACAAATTCAGCATGAGGCATTTGTCATGATGAAAAAGTTCACTCTTTTTCTGCTGCTGACAGCTGCGGCGGTGCTTTCCGCCGCAGTTGCCGAAGTTGAGCTTTCCTACCGGAAGGTGACTCTGGAAAACCGTTTTTTCACTCTGGAGTTTCTCCCTGATTCTCTGGGCAGACTTGATCAGATACGGTTGAAACCTTCGGACAAATGCCTGCTGCTCCCCCGCACGCTTACCAGAGTAAGTGTCGATCCGCTTTACGGATTTTACCGCAACAACTCTTTCGGCTGCGGGGAAAATTTCTGGAAAAATTATGTTGCATCCCGTGACGGCAAAAGCCGTGTCAGCCGTCCGGATGCCCGCAGTATCATTTTTGAAAACAAGTGGTACGGCGGTCTGGCAGTGGATGTCAAACGCAAAGTTACACTTGCTCCGAATGAGACACTTTTTTTCTGCGAAGCAGAGGTTTTCAACCGCGACCGGAAAAAGGATTTTTTCCTCGCTCCGTGGTACGCGTTTTCTCCTGCTGATGCAGACAGCACCCGACTGCTCATCCCCGCAAAAGGAGGAGCAAAGAGCCATACGCTCGGCAATACGAAGTTTGTTGAACGCGATTTGATTACCGATGGTCCATCGGGATTGTATGCTCCGGCGCGCAACTGGGTCGCAACGGTTTATCCGGCGGAAAAGTGCGCATTGGCAATAATCGTTCCGCCGGAGGAGTTTTTTCCCGACGGTGCATTTTATACATGGCATGGAAAGGAAGGCACTCTCTCTTACCGCTCAATGGAAGCGGTGCTGAACAAATCGCTTCTTGCTCCTCAGGCAAAGCGTAAATTCAGCTGTATCTTCGCCGTTTTTTACGGAATAACCGATATAAAAGATATTGCCGGAACAACTGCTGTTGATGCCGGAAGTGTCAACGGCAGATTGATATTGACTCTTTCCCCCGCCCGCAGAGTTCCCGCAGGCAGGATCACGATATCCGTCAAAGGTGACGGTGCGGAAAAATCCGCAGAAATCAGTACGACAGAACTTTTTGCAGGCAGAAAATACGGATTTGCCTTTGATATGCAATGCGGAAAAATCAGTAAAATAACCGGCTCTCTGCCGGATGGAAGCACTTTTGATCTTTTGATATGATTAACACAGGAGTAAAAAGATGAAAAACATTTTACTGTTCACCGTTCTTGCGCTGTTTTCACTGCTTGCCGACGGCGCGGAGTTCAAGTGGGAACTCAAACCATCCGCCCCCCATATCCGGCTGAGTGCCGACGGTGCTTCTTATGCCGGGGAAGTGCGGGTATATAACGGCAAAAGCAAAAAATATGACCGTCTTGCCGGAAAAATCAACGGCGGCAAACTTATCCTTTCGGCAAACGGATATATCCTTACTTTCAAACCGCAGATGAAAGGCGGTATCCTGCTTTTTGATGCTGAGATCGTCAACAGGAGCAATAAGGAACTCTTCTTGCAGCCGGAGTTGTCATTTTCTCTTCCGGCATCAAAAAAATATTTCTTCTTCAACGGTTATGAAACACTTCAAGTCAAAACTCTGCCGATACGCAGAGAGGGGTTGAAAGGCCGCCCCAATCAGAAACTTGCGGGTGTGACACAGGTTTTTCCCGCCGCCGCGCTCATCGGTGAAAAATATACTCTTTTCGCCGGAGAACCGCCGCATGAACTTATCAGCTACCACGCCGCGATACTTGAAAAATCCGGTCAGAACCGTTACCGTTTCACCTTCAATCAGCGCCATGCGGTCGCCCCCGGCAGAACTGTTTCATTCAAAATGCTTGCCGGCGTCACTGCCACCAGATACGGTAAAGAAGAAGCGATGGTACAGCGCATGTTCGATGCCTTCCCGGAACTCTTTGCCCCGGTCGTTTCCCCTGACAATCCCTATATCTGGGGAACTGAACAGTATCTTGAAAGCTGGAACAATATTCCGGATTATGAACTTGAGCGCCGCTATCACGCCAGTTTGACCTGGGCATTCGTCCCATTCAAGCGCGCCGGGGATATCTACGGCGAAGCGGATTTGTGGGAGTACAAGCCGCACACACCTTTCAAATGGTATTACAACACAAAAATCGCCGGGGAAGTTTTCGATTACCGCAATTTATCCCACGAAAAATTCCATGCTCAGCGCAAAAAAGTTTTCCGTAAATACGCGAAAGATTTCGGTTATGCCTTTTACAACAGCGCCGCCGGAGTATGGTGCGAAAATCAGCTTGCTGTTTCCCGTTATCCGGATTCAATAGTCGATGATACGGATAAGGTCGCAAAATATCTTTCACCGTGGTGTACTCCGTGGGACCAGCATGTGCGGGTGTTTTCATACGGGACAAGTTTCGGTAAAAAATTCAGAGAGGATACCGGAAAAATCCATGCCGACCTCGGTATGCCCGGATTTGCCCTTGACTGTGTTACTCCGGGAGCGTACTACCGCGGACCGGCTTCAAAAAATCCCGATATGCCCGGCAGGGCGTGGGATGAAAAAGGGGTGTTTATCGACCAGACCGTGGCGATCATCAAAATGACCGATTTCATCCATGAGGAGCTGCCCGGAACTTTCGTCTGGCTCAACGGCATCACCGGCAAAGGCGATACCACGATGCTTGAATACGGAATTTTTGAAGACAACTTCCGCAGTGTCATGCCGGTCGTCCGCTACAATGCGGGTATGATACCGATGCAGACCCGCGGTTACGGTTACAGCAGATTCCTTTACAACTATCTGCCGGATTGGCGGAATATGAGCAAAGATGAGTTCAAAAGTGAACTGGAAAAACTTTCTCTGCATCTGATATTCAACTACTTTCAATACGGACTTACCGGAACTTACAATACCGCCAACGGTTTCGGACTTGAACAGTACATCATGCCCGAACTGCTGGAACTCCGCAAGATCGGCTGGCAGGCGCAGGTCCCATTGAAAGTTGACAGTGAAAAACTTTTCTACTCCGCCCGTTACGGCAGAGGTGAAAACAGCGTTATCTTTATGGGCAATCCCTATGAGACGACCGATAAGTGCAAGGCGGAAACCGGCAATGATATCCTCGGCAGTGACAACTATCTCTGGGTACGGAAAATGCGCGACAATGCCGAAACTGTCAACCGTGTCAAAGGCAGAGTCACCGCCTTTGATGCCGATCTTCTGTCCCGTCTGCCGGTGCTTTATGAAAGTGTCTGCGGTTTGAGCAGTGTTCCGGCAGAAGGTGTCCGGGTGAAGGTCACATCCTGCAAAGATATCAATAAAATAACCTTCAGCTTGAAGTTTGAGGGCAATAAAGAGTTTGCAACAGCACTCCACCCCCGCAGGATCGAAGGATTTGCCCTTGATAAAGTGACCCTTGACGGCAAAGCGGTCACTCCGGAAAAATTGACCGTTCTGCCGGATGCGGAGATCGTTATGGAGTACAAGTCGGAAAACTTCACTTTCAGCAAAGCTGATTTGATGAAGTTCCCCTTTGCTGACAGCAGCGGAAAAATCGTTATGGAAATCGTTGTGCCGCAGGATGCCAACGCTTCCGAACTCCGTCAGGCGGAGCGGCTTGAAAAATTATTCAAGTTCCTTGCTGAGAAAAAAGCTGTTCCCGGAGCGGATATCAGAACCGTCAAAGGCAGTTTTTCCGGCAAAGCGGCATTCGTGGTCACTGTCGGCAGACCGGCGGATAAAGCGCAGGTTTCCCTGAAGGATAATGCGTGGCAGATTTCTGCCCCTGATGCGGCAACTGCGGATAAACTTGTGCGTTCATTCAGTTATGTTATCGACAGCCGTTTTGAGTACATTTTCCCCTTCAAGCCCCGTGCATGGGATTGTCTCAACCCTGAAATGCTGAATTATTTTGATTTGACAGAGGAGTATCTTCCCTTTGTCCGCTGTTTTGAAAATCAAGGAGGTAAAACAAAATGAAAAGAACTCTTATCCTGTTACCGGTATTTTCTGCGCTGCTGCTTGCCGCCGGAGTTCAGAAGCCGGAAGTGAAAAGTGTTGAATACAAAAAAATTACGCTGAAAAATCAGTTTTTGAGCGTGGAACTGCTCCCTGAATCAATGGGCAGGATCGACCGGATAACCTATGTTCCGGGGAATTACTCCATACTCTTTCCCCGTCACATGGTCAAGACCGATCACGGAACACTTCTGAAAAATCTCCGCGGCAATGAGTTCGGCAGCTGTGACTCCTTCACCCACCGCGATATGCGTCCGCGTGAAAACAAAATGAGCGTGGAACAGCCCGATGAACGCACCGTGATATTCAGTGCAAAAAATTACGGCGGTGAACCGGTGAACCTTACCCGCAAAATCGTTATGGCTGAAAACGGTACGAAAATCAGTGTTACTTCGCGCCTTGAGTGGACCGGAAAAGATAATACAAGCGTTGCTCCCCGCTGGGATTTCTTTCTCAACGGCGGCGACCCGCTGCCCAAAAGAAGAAATCTTTTCATTCCGCTTGTCCGTTTGAAGGATAAAGACGGCAAATATGATACCCTGGTGCGCTGGCAGCAGCGGATGGTGACTCCGTCGGATAACTTTCTTGCCGTGGCAATACCGCCGGAAAAACTTTCGTTTGTCTTGATCGTTGACCCTGATTCATTCGGTAAAGAGGGCAAATTCTACACCCTCAGCAGCGGTTACAACAGCCGCTGGTACTGGTGGATGGCGTTTATACTTCCGCCGCAGAAGATGTCCAAAGGCGACGTGCGCGAATACTCCTTTGATGCGGCGGTCTTCCCTGAATTTACTGATTTGAAGGAAATTTGCGGCGATATCGCCATGCGCTGTTACGTCACCCGCAGTACAAAGCCGTGGATACTCGGTGTGGTGCTTGCCCCCTCATCGGCATGTGAAGCCGGGGATATCCGTCTGGTGCTGACTTCGGAAGATGGTAAAAAGTTTGAAAAAACCGTCAAACTTCCTGCCCTTATCCCCGGCAAACAGCGCAATGTGAGCTGGTCGCTTTCCGGAGTTCCGGCGGGCAGATACCGCGTTTCAGGTGAAATTTCAGGCAAAGGTGAGTTCAGTTTCCCTGAACCTGTCATTCAGATAAAATAACAGAGGAATACACAATTATGACCAATCCGTTCCGCAGAGCAAAATATACCGGACCGCACACGACAAGTCCGATAATCCGCCGTTACGAAGGCAATCCGCTGTTTACAGCAAAAGATGTCCCTTACGACGTTGACCTTGTTTACAATGCCGGAGTCACATTTTTCAACGGCAGATACTGCATCGCCCCGCGTGTGGACTGTGCCGACCCTGATCCGGCACCGGGTGAAAGCAACTTTGCATCCATCCACACCGGACTGGGCTGGAGCGATGACGGTATCAACTTTGATATTGAGCCGGAGTTTATCCGTGTCCACTACAAAGGCGGCATCCTTCCGTGGGTGTGCGACACCCGTCTGACGGTGCTTGAAGGGGAGCTTTATATCACCTTCTGTTTTGAAAATCAGCACTCTGAGCGCCCCGGAATCGCCAAATGGCGCGGCAAAGGTGTCGATTTCGATGCCGTCTGGATCGGTATCCCCCAGCAGCGCAACATGGTGCTTTATCCTGAAAAAATCAACGGAATGTATATGCGCATGGAGCGGCCTTCAAATCAGTGGGGTGACCCGTTCCATATCTGGTATGCGTTTTCACCCGATCTGCGTTACTGGGGCGATCAGGAGCTGCTTCTGGGGTGTGAAGATGTTCCCTTTGCCAGCATCAAGATCGGTGCCGGAGCGCCGCCGGTAAAGACGGATAAAGGGTGGCTGCTCATCTTCCACGCGGTCGACGGTCTCCCTGCCGCTCCGGAAGAATCCGAAGGCAGAGGCTGGACAAAACGCTATATGTCCGGAGCCGCGCTTTTTGATCTTGAAGACCCGACCAGACTTATCGCCATAACCAAAGAGCCGCTTCTTTGTTCTGAAATGGATTACGAGACCGGTAAAGATAAAGATTTCTGGGTTCAGGATACGGTTTTCCCCTGCGGTGCAGTCATTGAAGAAGACGGTGAAACTCTGCGTATCTACTACGGCGCGGGAGATACCAATACCTGTCTTGCCACCACCACGCTGACCGAATTGTGGAGCGTTATGACTCCTGCAGCACGTCTGGCGGAAACGGCGACTATCCCCTTCCGCTATCAGGACTGGGTGAACAATGCTGGATATTGACCCCGGAAAAATCCCTGCGGGCGTCGAAAAGTGTTCATCTTTTTCACTCCGCAGGATAACTCACGCTTTTCACGATATCGACGGGACCCACTCGCTGATACGCGAATGGGTCCCGGTTATGACGCTTGTCACCGGATTTACCGCGCGATACGGTATGGCGGAAGGAAACTCCGCCGCTGAAAAAGCTGCCGTTATCGCCCGGTTTTCTCCTGAGGATTTTCCCGAAGGCAACCGCTTTGCCATTGAATCTGCCGGATTGTCCGCGCTTACTCAAATGGAGTGGGCGCTCCGCCGCGCCGGAGAAAACGGACTTTATCCGCTTGAAGGTTCTTCGCCGGAAACAAACTCCGCTGTCGTTTCCGCTATCTGGGGCGGTGATGAGGAGTTTGAAAATTACGGTGAATCCCCTGCATTCCGCAGAAAACTTGCCGAAGATGCTTCAATTCTTTTCAAGGCGTATGAACTTCTGCTTCTGGCAATGGGACGCGACCGCAACCTTGCCGATGCCAAAATAAATCCTGACAAATGGCGGGTTCCGGGGAGTGTGGAGTTCCTGAAATTTCTGCATGACCACGGGGTGAAAAATTACTTTGTCACCGGAGCTGTGGTGGAGTACGCTTCTGACGGTATGCCGCAGGGAACTATGGCTGAGGAGATCGCCGCATTGGGATTGACTCCGGCGGAAGACGGCATCGTCACCCGACTTGCCGGTTCCACATGGCGCGAAAAGCTCCCCAAAGAAAAGATAATGCTGGATATCTGCCGCAAAGAAGGTATCGAACCTTCACAGCTTCTTATCGTCGGTGACGGGCGCAGTGAGATCGCCGCCGCTGCTGCCATGGGCGCACTTGCAATGAGCCGCCTTGATGAAAACTCACTGCGGGCGCGCGAAATACACAAAGCTCTGGGAACTCATCTGATCGTTTCAAAGTACGATATGGATGAGCTTGCAAAATTTATGATTCCGGCGGAATAAGCAGGTGCTTTGCTTCCACTCTGGTGAGTGAATGGGCGATATTTTCCCGCAGATGGGGAATTTTGTCCGACAGATTTCCGATAAGTTCCGCAAACGCTGCCCGGTCACCGTTTTTTACCGTATTTTCATAACGGCAGGAGCCGGTTTTTTCCGGAAAATCCATCGTGTCTGCACAGCTGATGATAAGTTTTTCCGGAACCAGCGCCAGGGGACGGATTATCACCGGGTGTTCCGGATTCTGCGGTATGACCTTCGGCGCCATTGAAGTTATCCCCTGACCGCGGCACAAACTCATCATAAAACTGGTTATCACATCATCAAGATGCTGACCGAGCGCAAGTTTGTTGCAAGACAGCTCCCGCGCCAGACCGTAAAGTTTGCCCCGTCTCAAGCGGGAACAGAGGACACACGGGGCATCTTCCATCGACTTTTCCGCGATGATTTCAGGAATATTCATCTTCACGACATGGTGTTTCCAGTTGCAAATACGGCAGTATTCCGAAATTTTTTCCACATTGAAATTTTCAAAACCGGGGTCGAATGTCGCCGCTTCAAAGGTGAATTTTACCGGAGCGCACTGTGATAAATGCTCCAGCAGGTGCATGAGCATAAAGCTGTCCTTGCCGCCGGAAAGACCGACCAGCAGACGGTCGCCGTCGTCGATCAGGCGGTATTTGACACAGCATTCGCCGGCTGTGCGGCACAATTTTTTGAACTCACGATTTTCTGTCATGCACAAATATATACTCCAAAGTGAAAAAAAGCAAGATTTTTACTTGAAAAAAACAATTTTTAATGGTAATGTATGCTTTGTAACATACAAGGTGATTTCAAAGGAGGAATGATGAGTACACTTATCGTAAAAGGCGGCACGATCCGGGGCGGGGAAATAACAGTTTCAGGCAACAAAAATGCAGTATTGCCCATGATCGCGGCATTGATGCTTACTGATGAAGAATCGGTATTGACCAATGTTCCGGATATCCTCGACGTCCACACCATGCTCGATATAGCCGCTTCACTGGGCGCGGAATACACCTTTGAAAAAAATACTTTGCGTTTTTGCTGTAAAGATGTCAAAACTCACGTCATTTCCAGAGAACTCTGTTCGCGCAACCGCACCAGTATCCTCTTTACCGCACCTCTGCTTGCCCGCTGCGGCAGGGCTGAACTCTTTCCTCCCGGCGGCGATGTTATCGGCAGGCGGCGGCTCGACGGTCACTTTTACGGCTTGACCAAACTCGGCGCAGTGATGGCTCCGGGATGGAACTCCTACAACTTTGCCGCTGTCGGCGGCTTGAGCGGCAGGGAACTTTTCCTCGATGAAGCAAGTGTTACGGCAACCGAACAGATACTTATTGCCGCCGCAACTGCCAAAGGAACCACCACACTGTACAATGCCGCCTGTGAACCGCATGTGTGCGACCTTGCCGCAATGCTCAACGCCATGGGCGCAAAAATTTCCGGCGCCGGAAGCAACACCGTCACCATCGAAGGTGTGGAAAAACTTTCCGGATGCACCTGTCATGTTTCCGGTGACCATATCGAAGCGGGCAGTTTCCTTGCCCTTGCCGCCGCGACCGGGACTCCCATCACCATCAACGGAACTCCGCCGCGCCACCACTGGATGCTCCGCCGTGTCTTTGAACGGCTGGGCTGGCAGATGACCCTGAATCCGGATCAGATCGTTATGGCGGGCAATCAGGATCCGGTTATTGAAGCGGATTTCGGCGGATTCACTCCGCAGATATCCGACGGCACCTGGCCGCAGTATCCTACGGATATGATGAGCTGTACTATCGTCGCCGCCACTCAGAGCCGCGGAACGGTAATGTTCTTTGAAAAGATGTTTGAAAGCCGCATCTACTTTGTCGACCGTCTTATCGGAATGGGGGCAAATGCGATCGTCTGTGACCCGCACCGCGTGATAATCACCGGAAGAACTCAGCTTTACGGTGAATCGCTTTCCAGTCCCGATATCCGCGCCGGAATGGCGATGGTCATCGCCGCATTTGCCGCTCAGGGAGTCAGCCGCATCGGCCGCGCTGACGTGATCTATCGCGGTTATGAAGATCTTGCCGGAAAACTCCGCGCACTCGGTGCGGAAGTGGAGGAAGCATGACACCTGACGGATTCGCCGACGCTCCGGAGCTGCTCTTTTTGCGCCGGAAAAAATTCAAGGCGGCAGCTGCCTTCTGCTCCCTTGCCGGGGGAATGCTTTATGCCGCCGCCCTGCCGCCGTTGAACTGGAGTTTTGCCGTATTTTTCGCCCTTTTGCCGCTCTTTTATGTGCCGGTATATTTTTCATCATGGAAAATGCGTATTTTCTGCGGCTGGCTCTGGGGGGTGGGGTGGTCGGTTTTTGCCTTCAACTTTCTCCGCGAGATACATCCGGCAGTGCCGTACATGCTTGCTCCGGTGATTTCGGTATGGCCGGCGGTTTTTACATTCTGTGCCGGATTTTTTGCCGGAAAACTGCTCCGGCGTCAGGATATAACTTCGCCGTTTTTTCTTGAGTATCCCCTGACAAAACAGCTCCTTTATCTGTTAAGTGCCGGAGCGCTTTTCACGCTTCTTGAGTGGACACGTTACTATCTTTTTGTCTGGAACGATCTCAGCGTCACCTGCTGGAAGCTCCCGGAACTTATGCAAATTGCCCGTTTTACCGGCAGATACGGTGTGACTTTGCTTATCACACTGTTTTCCGGAGCGCTCTTTGCCCTTATCTTTTTCCGGAAGAAAAGATTTCTCACTGCGGCATTGCTGCTGATATATCCGGCAATATCGCTTGTTTACGGTATCTGGCGCGTAAATACTCCGGCTGTTTACCGCGACCCGGTGGAGTGGAAGTGCGCATTGATACAGGGGGATCTTCCCCAGCAGCGCCGTCCGACTCACAGTGACGTTGTGAACTCCATAATCGTCTACGCCAGAGCCTCACTCCCTTTTGAGGGAAAAGTTGATACCGTCCTCTGGCCGGAGTGTGCCGTGCCGATCCCCTATCGTGCCGAACATCTGCTGGCGGCGGAGTTCCGCAAGGTTATCGCCCGTTTCCGGACACCGCTGCTTATGGGAGCATTGGATTATACTCCGGAAGGGCTTTCCACCAACAGCGCACTGCTGATTTATCCGGGGGGAGCAGTCGCGGCGAAGTATGACAAATACCACCGGGTGCCTTACGGCGAATATGTTCCCTTCCGCAGCTGGCTGCCGGAATCGTGGGTCAGGGCGTTTGATATGGGCAGAGATCTTGCTCCGGGAAAATCCCTGATGCCGCTGAAGATCAAAGAGGGAGTTTTTTCCGGTACTGCCGTATGTTATGAAGGGGTCTTTTCCTATGTTGCCAACGCGTTTGCCCGCAATAAGGCAAATGTGCTTGCGGCGCTTTCCAATGATGTCTGGTATCCGGAAAGCAGTGAACCGGAACAGCACCTCGCCAATGCCGTCATGCGCTGTGTTGAAACCGGTTTGCCGATGGTGCGATGCGGCAATAACGGCGGCTCCGGAGTGGTGACGTCAACGGGGGTGTTCACTCAGTATGTCGGCACTGCCGCTCCCCGTCCGGAACTTTTGCGCGAAGCGGCGGCGGGAGTCGTCAGTGTCACCCTTGAACGCACTCCGGAAATCACTGTCGCCGTCCGGTATGAAAACTGGCTCATCCTGCTTCTTGCGGCGCTTTTACTTGCTGAAACGATCTGGCTTTTTCCGCAAAAATGGCAGAAAAAAAGCAGCCCTGCCAAAGTTCAGGGGCTGAGCGCAAAACCTGATGTTTTGCGGCGGTCTCTTTTCAGCGTAAAATAAATTCACTTGGAAGGATTGGCAGGCAAAAAAATCCATTGCTCAAAACTGATGTTTGAGCAATGGCAGATTTCAAGTAAAAAGTA
>SUWE01000021.1 GCA_015061615.1 Lentisphaerota bacterium | reverse complement strand
GCCACGAACGGGTTTAAAACAAAAAATCAGGTCATAAAGGACCGGACAAGAGAGAACAAAAAAAATGGTCGGGATAGGGAGATTCGAACTCCCGACCTTTTGTCCCCCAGACAAACGCGCTAAACCAGGCTGCGCTATATCCCGATCATGTTACCTAATATATACCCGTTTTGTGAATATTTCAAGCAATAAAGGTGGAAAAATTGCATTTTGTGGTGTATTTTATATAACTATGTCAAAAAAATATTACTTCAAAGCTGAAATTTTCGGTATGTGCGGCGGCGTTCATACCGCGTTGAATACCTTGCAGGAACTTGTCGACCGTGCAGGGCAGGGGGTTTTTGTCTTTAATGAACTTGTCCATAACCGCTCTGTTACCGATTCTTTTATCCGTCAGGGAGTCAGTTTTGTTAATAAAATTGAAGATGTACCGCAGGGTGCCCCCCTTGTTATCGGCGCTCACGGCGTTGCCCCGGAACTTGAAACTGCTTTGCGCGCCCGCGCCGGTGAGTGTGTTGATGCGACCTGTCCGCTGGTGAAAAAGCTCCACCGTATCGCCGCCGGATTGGGGAAGGAGGAGGAACTTATCCTTTTCGGCAAAGCCGGACACCCTGAAGTTGCCGGAGTCGCCGGATACTCCGCCGCCGGAAAACTCTTTATCATTTCTTCGGCGGATGAGGTGGATTCTCTGCCCGATTTGCGCAATCCGGTTTTTATTTCCCAGACTACTGTTGACCACGGTGAGGTCAATGCCGCTCTTGAAAAGTTGAAACAACGTTTCCCTCAGCTCAAAGAGTGTTCCAATATCTGCGATGCTTCATGGAAAAGGCAGATCGCGGTTCTGGAACTTGCCAAAAAGTGTGACGCCGTCCTCGTAATCGGTTCGCTGCACAGTTCCAATGCCCGCCGCCTGATGGAGATCGCCCGCCGTACCGGGATCGAAGCGGCGCTTATCGACGATGCTTCGCAAATCACTCCGGAAATGCTCTCTTTTGACTGCATCGGCATTACCTCCGGCGCCAGCACTCCGCAATATCTTTTTGACGGTGTTGTTTCCGCACTTGAAAAAGCCGGATTCGCCGAGGCAGAAAAAGAGGCAGACTCCTGAGAATCTGCCTCTGTATGGTATGAATCAAATCAATCTTCGTCCCGAAGTTGTTTGATCTTTTTGAGATTTTTTCTGTACTCATTACGGTGGAACTCGTAAGACGGGTAACGCTTTTCCATGAGTTTATATCTGTTCGCCAGTTCAAAATACCAGTGCATTTTGTGGAAATAGCAGACGTAAGTTACGAACCAGTAACCGTTTTTGTCATAATGGACACAGCCGGAAATATCTTTGTAACGTTTGGGAGGATGATTGATTTTTTTACCGTAATTGCATTTGCCGGGGCATGATGCGTAGTAGATTCCTCCGGGCAGAGTTTTTTCGCGCAGTCCCGCCATCTGGTAACGGCAGCAGGATTCGATCATTTTTACACAGCGTACATAGCAATCCATTCTCTTCCAGATTTTTTTGGAAGGCATCAATCTTTCCAGTTCTCTCTGACGCATGGTCAGACGGTAGATCGCCTGTTCGATCTGTTTTTCTTCTTCATCCTCATCATCAGCGGCATAAAGGTTGCACATGGCAACCCCGGCAATCATGATAAGGGAAAATATTTTTTTCAGCATGGTACTCTCCTTTATTCAAAAATTACTTTGATTTTGTATTCTTCAGCATCTGCGTTATTGTTATATATACCGATTTTTGTACCGGTGTACAACACTTTATCACTTTTTTCAGCCTGAGCGGTTTTCTGATTGTTCTTATCCAGCTTATAAACTTTCACCTTTTTCCTGCCCGGCTTCAACACTTTGATTTCAGAGATCCTGTCTGCTTCAAAATCAAGGGTGAACGGTTTGTTGATGCTCCAGACCTTTTTGTCTCCGTCATCATTTGTGATACGGCATGCCGGTTTTTTGAAATAGACTGAAGGAGCTTTTTTGGCAAGTTCCGGGCTGATTCCAATATTTTTTGCCCCGGCAGAGACGGTGAACTTGTTTTTTTTCAGCTCGATTATCACATAATTTTCCACGCCGAGGTGGAGTGTGATACTCTCAGGGGCGCTCGTAGCTGCCGGAGCTTCCTCGTCATCCAGTTCCAACTGCGGCGGTGCGAGGATATTGAGTTCCTGACGTTTTTCCTGAAGCTGCTTTTCAGCGATCTCATAACGTTTGAAATAAACGTCGAACCGGTAATAACGTTTGAACAGTGCGGCATATTTCTGCACCAGATTGTAGTTCCATTTGTAGCGGTGCCGGGTGCAGACGTAGGTGACAAACCAGTAATTGCGGTCATCGTAATGAATACAACCGCGGTGTTTGTGGTTGGGACTGACGCGTATGCCGTATCCGGGGTAGTTGCATTTGGGACCGATATCAAGGCAGTTTATGTAGTACACTCCGCCGGGGATCGTTTTTTTGCGCAGGTGACTCATCTGTACGCGGCAGGTGACCGGAGCCATTTTGATGCAGTGGACATAGCAGCGCAGATAGTTCCGGATCGTTTTGTCAGAGGGAATGTCATTGCGCATGGAATTGAGAGTCTGTTCCAGTTCCGCTATTTCTGAACGCAATTTGGCGATTTTTTTATCTTTCTCATCCGCAAAAGTCGCGAATGTGTGCAGAACTGCCGCCAGAAGTAAAGTAAAAACAGATATTTTATTCACGGCCCACCTCTTTATGAAATAAATACGCAGTTTAATATATCACCTGAATATTTGTGTGTCAAGTACTTGAGTATATAAATATCAAAAAAATGGGGCTGAGCGCAAAACATCAGGTTTTGCAACAGCCCCTTCTGTGCTTATCTTCTGCGTTTCGGGGGACGGCGCATTTTACCGTCGGCGTCGACTCCGTTGGCAAAGCAGGCGGATTTTGCGGCGGCGGCGGCGACGTTGAGAGCAAGCTGCAATCTTCCGTCAGGCGTGACATCACTCAAACGCATTGCATTGCGCAGAAGTTTGAATCCGCGCGGTTTGGCGGTCAGTTCCACCACTCCCCATTCTATCGGGATAACTGCGGGGTCGATGAGATTTTCCGGAACTGCCAGGAAACAGAGATCGGCATTTCCGGCTCTGCGGATATATTCAAGTTTGCTGCCCTGAGTGAGCAGGCGCACTTCCTTATCCAGTTTTCGGCAGATTTTCCGGTAGGCAGGGTTGGTGCTTGAAGCGTAATCCCAGGTGCGGAAATCGCCGAAAAGGTCATCTGCCGCGGCAAGATGCGGTTCATCACGCCGGATATCCGCTTCCAGAAGCTCTTTTTCCTCCTGAAGTTTTGTAATAACGGCGATCCGTTCATCTCTGCCGGCACAATCGCTGAAACAGCAATCCAGATCATCGTACATGACGATGATGGCAGTTTTGGTGACGGTATGATTTTTGCGGTGATTTTCCGGACGCCAGAATCCGGCGGCGGCAACGCGGTACTTGCTTCTTCTGGTCGGCACATTGGCGGCGATACCAGCCGGTTTGAGTGTCGCAAGAAATGCCATAGCCGCCTGTCTCAGCTCCGCTTTGCTCAATACTTTTTCCTGCTCCTGAGCAGGAGTTGCGGCAGCTTGCGGTGCAGGAACAGGAGTTTCCTGTTCACGGACAAAATCAAAAAGATCAAAATCAGAATCCATAATACGCTCCCTGCCGGAATCAAAAGACCGAACCGTTTTTCGTGCCGAACACCCAATCCTGATTGCGGGTATCGCCGTATTTTTTACGCGCCTTGTTCAGATCGCGGTCATTGCGCAAGTCGTGTTCTTCGATCAATCTGCGTTCAGCGGGGGTGAGATTGGAATTTTCCAGCCGGTGCGGATTGCGGTGAAAGACCGAGTCAAAGAGTTTGCCGTCATTTTTTTTGCGGTCATGCTGACGGGTGTGGTGCGGTTTCGGTTTCGGCTGCGGGCGGCGGTCAAGGGCGCGCCGGTTGTAACATCCGGTTGCCGCCAGCAGAATAAGAAGCATGAGTATAACGATTCTTTTCATGATATTCACTCTCCGGAATTTCTTTTTTTTACCGCGCGAAGCTGTCCGCAGGCGGCAGTTTCTTCTGAGCCGCGCTCTATTCTGCGGGTGATCCTTGCTCCGGTCGCTCCGACAGCGGCTTCAAAATCATCTATGACTTTTGCACGTGGACGGCGGAACATGCCGCCGGTTTCATTATAAGGAATAAGATTTACTTTTGCATGATGGGCAAAAGCGAGTTTCCCCAGTTTTTCCGCGTGGACAGCAGAATCATTTATCCCTTCGATAAGGGTGTATTCAAGTGTGTACTGCCGGTTGTTTGCTTTGGCGATCCCGTCGGCGGCGGCAAGGACTTCGGCAACCGGATAACGCAATTTCGGCGGAATGAGTTTTGCCCGTGTGACATCATCCGGAGCATGAAGGCTCACTGCCAGATTGAACTCCCGCTTCAATGCGGCAAATTTTTTCATTCCCGGAACAAAACCGCTTGTCGAAACCGTTATTCTGCGGGGGGAGAATGTGAAATGATCCACCAGGGTGTTCAAACATTTTGCCAGCTCCTCAAAGTTCAGTAATCCTTCGCCGATACCCATGAAAACGAGGTTGTCCGGTCTGCCGGCATGGGCAGTGCCGATGCAGAATTCTTCGAGCATCTCACCTGCGGTCAGATTTCTGGTCAGACCGTTTCTGCCTGAAGCGCAGAAATAACACCCCACCGGACAGCCGACTTGTGTACTCAGACAGAAGGTCAGGCGTTTGTCTGTCGGGATCGTGACCATTTCAATGTGTTCGCCATCATGCAGTTTCAGCAGGAGTTTATCTACTTTATCGGCGGATGAGGATATTTCCGCGACTGTTGAACCGGGAGCATGAAAATCCTGTTTCAATGCAGTTTTCAGGTCATTTGGCAGATTTTTCATCTTATCCGGCTCAATGATGCAATGAGTGTGGAGCCAGGAGTCGATCTGAGTTGCCCGGAACGCCGGAAACCCGTGTTCTTTGCAGTAAGTTTTCAATTCATCGACAGTTGCGGCGGCAAGGAACGGCTTCATTTCAAAAGATTTTCCAAATTTTTCTGAATGTTTATATCATATTCGCTGCACTCTTTTGCATCGGGCAGATAAAGTGCTTTTGCCCGGTTGAGCATCTTTCTTGCTTCGACCGGTCTGCCGCAGGAAAATTTTATCTGCGCCGCGTGGAGATAAATTACAGATGAAGATAATCCGGCGGAACAGTTTTCCAACGCGGCATCGATCTCTTTTTCAGCTTCGGCAAAGCGCCCCTGACGGAAAAGCACCCACGCCAGACTGTCGCGGAACGACGCTTCTTCCGGAAGGGTATGCACTGCTGTGCGGATAAGTTTTTCCGCATCACTCAAGGCGATATCCAGATCTGCCGCAACATAGCCGATTGCGTTACAGGTGATAAAACCGCTGTATTTACCGCCGTTTTTTTCAATATCATCAACGGTGGCTTTCAGGAGTTTTTCCGCCGCTTTTTTATCTTTAACGATATGAACGGAGGTTATCAGGGCATTCAGTGACTCATGGAAAAGTTCCTGAAACTTGAACGCGGGGGAATGGACAAGTTCGGCAACTTCATGGTGCCTGTCTTCAGCGTTTTTGAGGATGATATCCAGATTGTTGCGGACATGGGCGTTGTAGTTGCGTATAATTTTCCGTGCGGCGGAAAAATCTTTTACAGTGAGATATCCGTTGAAGTTTTGCATGATGTTTTTTCCCGGAATAAAGAGGGCCGGGGTCTTTGTATCTCTGGCGATGATCGCCGAAAGCGTACTCCAGTTGCTTCCGGGAAAGGCGGAGGAATATTTTTTCAGCATTCCGGCAGTTTCCGGATGCTTGAGCAGCAGCGCTGCTGTGACGACCGCATTGGCATCTGCGGCGCTTTTTACTTCGGCATTTTCAAGTTTCGCCGCAATGGAGTTCAAAGAGGATTTCCAAATATCAGTTGCGGCAAGTTTTTCATATCCGGGCAATCCCGGTGCAGTGCCGCAGGCGCGGAAACCGTTGTTTATCTGGATCACTGCCGCTGCCCGGAGCAGTTGGGCGGAACGGGGATTTTTATTGACCAGCTGATTGAAAAATTTTGCGGTATTCCGGTAATCTTTTGCCCGGTTGAAACGGAAATTTGCACAATGGACAAGCATATTCAGCGACAGTTCACTTTTTTCCGGAAGAGTGCTGAAATCGGCATCCATCAGAAACTTCTGCATATTATCAACAAGCTCATCAGTATACGTCCGGTTCAACTGTGCCATTTTACCTGCAAGAATGGCAATTTTCCACTCTGCGGGATATTTTTTCATCAGAGCCGTCAATCTTGAAAGCAAAGTTTCATCCGGCGCACAGAGTATCAAATCATCGGAAAGTACAGCCAGTGCGGCAACGCTGCATTTTGATTCTGATGAATTTTCCAGCGCATCAATGATCCTGCCGGCACGGATACGCGGATCGGTTTCATTCAGTGCGGCGAGTATGCCGCCGTGAAAATCTGCCCCGGCAGCAAAGATATATCCCTGCACGAGCAGAAGCAGGATCAATGTAAGGAATTTTTTCATACGCGCGGTCACTTCCTTGATTTTTCAGCGATAAGGTCACTGCCGGCAGTTTTTACGATCTTCACGTCGATGAAAGTTCCGGCTTTCATGGAACGCTGGGCGTTGAGCATGATGATATTGTCGATATCCGGAGCATCTGCCGCCCCGCGGGCGTATGCCGTACCTTCATCGATCTGGTCGATAAGCACCCGCATGGATGTTCCGATCTTTTTACGCTGGGCGCGTTTCATGATATCCTGCTGTATCTTCATCAGTTCCGCCGCCCGTTTTTCGGCTGTTTCCAGCGGTATCTGATCAGGCATTTCCGCCGCCGGGGTTCCCGGTTCCGGAGCAAAGGCGAATACGCCCATGCGTTCAAATCCGGAATCCTTCACAAATTGACAGAGTTCCTCAAATTCAGCTTCACTTTCACCCGGCAATCCGGTAATGAAGGTGGTGCGAAGTGTGAGACCGGGGATCGCTGCGCGGAGTTTGGCGATCAGGTTATTGATATTGGCACTGTCGGTATGGCGGTTCATCGCCTGAAGGATGCGGTCGGATATGTGCTGTAAAGGCATATCCAGATAAGGGAGAACTTTCTGCGATTTTGCCAGAACTCCGATAAGTTCATCGGTGTAGTGTGCCGGATGGGTGTAAAGCAGACGGATAACGAAGTGTCCTTCGATTTTTTCCAGTTCCGTCAGCAGTTTTGCCAGAGTTTCACCGGATTTGAGATCGTGACCGTAGGCGGTGATATCCTGAGCAATGACGATAAGTTCCTTCACTCCGTTGGCGATCAGGGTGCGCGCTTCACTGAGAACCGACTCCAGCGGGCGTGAACGCAGTTCGCCGCGCAATGCGGGAATGGCGCAGTAGGAACAGCGGTTGTTGCAGCCGTCGCAGATTTTCAGATATGCCACGTGCGGCAGAGTAAGCTGCATTCTGGGCATGTTTTCATTGCAGAGATAGGTACATTTCCTTTTTCTTGAAGGCGCCGCACCGTTGAAAAGCAGATCGCGCAATCTTGCCGTGTCGTTGATTTTGCACCAGAGATCGACCTCTTTGAAGTGCGCCTTGAACTCCGGAAACTGCGGATGATTCATCAGACACCCTGCCACCGCGATCTTTCTGCCGGGAACTGCACGTTTCCACTCAACCGCATCGGTCAACTCAGCGGCGGCTTCGCCCCGTGCTTCGGGAAGAAATGCGCAGGTGTTGACAATGTAGACATCGGCATCTTCAGGATCGAAGCAAATGCAGTCACCGGCGGCGAGGAACGCTCCGGCGATGAGTTCGGATTCAACGAGATTTTTAGGACATCCCAGGGCGGCGATGAAAAAATTGCGTGATTGCTCTGCCATTTTCTTAAAACTTCTCCAGTTTGACGGCGACTTTGTGAGTTATGACCTCTCCCGGTGCGATGGATTTGAGCAGATTTTTTGCTCTGTTGCCGTTCTGATTTTCCGGAACGCAGTTGGCTGGTTCCAGACCGAGGACATATTCGCCTTTTCCCATCTGTTTCCACTCAGCGAAGAAAGGGAGTGTCGCTTTGGAGCAGGAGACGGTCAGTTTCACTTTCTCATCCGGATTAGTCAGGGAAATCGAGGCGAAACCGTCATCATCTGCCGGAATATCGTGATAGAATACTTCTTCGGCAAATCCGGCTTCCGGCAGCTGCATTCTGTTCCATTTATCCATGCCTTTGGCGGCGACGTCGCCCTGCGGAGTGACGGTGTGGGCTGTCGGAGTGAGGTAGCTGTTTTCATTGACGAGCGGCCAGCCGAAGTTCATGTGGTAAAGCATCATGAAAGGAGTTTCGGAAAAACCGGTATTTTCCACGGAGTCTTCGATATTGATGGTATTGCAGCCGGCAATGACGGAAATTTTTCTGGTGACACAGAGATTTTCACCGAAGACTCTTGAGTGGCAGACTTTGCCTGAAACGGTGAGCATGTAGGTTTTATCGTCGAGCCACTTCGCTTCGGTATTTACTTCAGTTGCCGGGATATGTGAAAGTCTGCCGTGCAGACCGTGGGAGTCTCCGCCGGCTTCGCAGGGACCGCCGACATTGAGCAGACCGCAGCCTGTGAGCATTCCGCCGCCCCATGAGCGCAGCCAGTTGATACCGGTCGCATCGTAGCTTGCGGCAACAGCAGGTTCCGCCGGAAGCCAGACCAGGGGCATCCCGCAAAAAGTTGCTTCACCAATATCCATTCCGCGGTCAGGATAGACGGTGAAATTCACTCCGCTGCCGTTGTTCACGTCGATTATTCTCATACCTCTGCCTTTGCCGTCATCGAGGACAGAACGGCGGATATATGCCGCCTGACGCATTGAACCGACTTTGCCGGAAAGTTCCGCTTTGGTGAATTTCATAATGTTTTCTCCTTCAAAAACAGCTTGATTTATGTGTTTACTGTGAAATATAGCACGATAAAGGGTGTTTTACAACCCTCAAACATTGTATTTTTTGAATCTGTGGTATATATTATACAGACGAACATATTGAAAGTTGTTGTACAATCAATTCTAAATGGAGGATATCATGTCTGAAGATTGCAAAGATTTGCAGCTGATGGATAAGATCGTCAGTCTGTGCAAGCGCCGCGGATTTATTTTCCCGAGTTCGGAAATTTACGGCGGATTCAACGGTTTCTGGGATTACGGTCCGTACGGTTCCAGAATGAAACGCGCCATTGAAAACCTCTGGTGGCGTGAAATGGTGGAAACCCGCGACAATGTCGAAGGTCTGGATTCCACTATCATCTGCAACCCGACTGTCTGGAAAGCATCCGGTCACCTCGATCAGTTCAGTGACCTTATGACCGACTGCAAAGACTGCAAAGCGCGTCACCGTGTCGATCAGATGGAAGATCCGACCACCTGTCCGAACTGCAAATCCAAAAATCTTACCGAACCCAAAGAGTTCAATCTGATGATGAAGACCTTCGTCGGTCCCGTTTTCGATGATGAACATGTCGCTTACTTGCGCGCGGAAACCTGTCAGCCGATCTTCGTCGACTTCCACAGTGTCCGTATCGCCGCGCGTCAGAAACTGCCCTTTGGTATCGCGCAGATCGGCAAAGCGTTCCGCAACGAGATCAACCCCCGCAACTTCACCTTCCGCAGCAGAGAGTTCACCCAGATGGAAATGGAGTTTTTCTGCGAAGACGAAGGCAGCATGGAGTGGTTTGAATACTGGAAGGAACAGCGTATCAAATATTACCGTGAGAAGCTGGGATTCCCCGAAGACAGAATGCGCATTTATGAGCATGAAAAACTTGCCCACTATGCCAAAGCCGCTGTCGATATCGAAGTCAAGTTCCCCTTCGGCTGGGGCGAGCTGGAAGGTATCCACCACCGCGGTGTCTGGGATTTGAGCCAGCACAGCAAATTCTCCGGACAGGATTTGAGTTATGTCGATCACGACAATCAGCGCAAGATCATGCCGACCTGTGTGGAAACAAGTGTCGGTCTTGACCGAACCTTCCTCGCGCTGTTGAGCATGGCTTACGATGAAGAAAACGCCGCCACTCAGAAAGCGGGCATGGAAGAAGATATCCGTGTCGTTCTGCACCTGCCTGCGCTGGTCGCTCCCATTCAGGTTGCCGTTCTGCCCCAGAGCAAGAAGCTCAAAGAGAATGCGTACAAACTTTACAAAGATCTCGACCGCTACTTCCGCTGCGAATATGACGAAACCGGAAGCATCGGTAAACGTTACCGCCGTCAGGATGAGATCGGTACTCCGTATTGCGTCACCTTTGACTTCGATACGGAAAATGACAATGCCGTCACCATCCGTGACCGCGACACCATGCAGCAGGAGCGCGTGAATATTTCCCAGCTCCGCGACTGTCTGGAAAAGAAAATCGGTTTTTAAGTTTATGAAACCGCAGGGGAGCAGGAGAGATTCTGTTCCCCTTTCTTTTTGAAGAATAATGAGGTGAATTATGTTCAAACCTGAAGATTTTGAAATAATTGACATGCACGTTCATCCGCTGGAAACTCCTTCGCAGGCGATAGGGGCGTATACTCCGGAAAAGTCAATGGATGAGTTTGATGCGGAAATGCGCCGCGCCGGAGTCGACCGTTACGCCGGATGCGTGGCGGAAAAGGGAGATCCGGACGATTTCAAATGGATAGAGCATCTCAACCGTACCGCATTGCGACTGCGTGACCGTTTTCCGCATTACATTCCGGGAATCCATGTCCACGGCAGTTTTGTGGATGAATCATGCGCCGAACTGCACAAAATGAAAGCCGAAGGCGTTAAACTTGTCGGTGAACTTATACCCTATTTCCTCGGAACCGGAGCGTTTGATTCACCCGGAATGCTGGAAATTTTCCGCGAAATGGCAAAACTGGGCATGGTCGCCAATCTTCATCATGTAACTCAACAGGAAGCGGAAACCCTTGTCCGTGAAGTACCGCAGCTTGTCAAGATTTTTGCCCACCCCGGTGAACCGTGGAGCAGTGAGAACTGGGGCGCCTTTGAGCGTATGCAGTTCGTAGCCGACCACGACAATGTATATATGGATATATCAGGAACCGGACTTTTCCGCTGGAACTTTCTGCGCCACTTTGTCGATCTCTGCGGTGCGGAAAAGATCCTTTACGGTTCGGATATGCCAACTTGCAGTGCCGGTATGAATCTTTACGGAACACTTTTTGAACATTTGACCCGTGAAGAATTTGAACTGGTCCTTGCGGGCAACTTCAAACGCATTATGGGGATTTGACCCCGTAAAGATAAGATATCCCATCGCGTTCTTCGATTTTGAAAGCGCGGTTTTCGATAGAGCGCCAGACCCCTTTTGCCAACGGCAGACGGCTGACCAGCAGGGGGACGGGCGCTTTATCTTTTATGACGGGCAGGGGGGAGTTCTGTTTCAGCAGTTCGGCGGAACTTTCCTCACACTCCGGTGTTACAGCTACCGTATCTGCCCCGAGTTCTGCCGCAAGTTTCACCGCAAAGCTGTTGGATATGTGAAACGGATAAACGGCATGAATTGTGATATCATGGTATTTTTTCAGCATTTCAAATGCGTGCCAGCCGGTGGCGGCGAAATCCCTGCATCCGGAAGTATAAGCATTGCTGATATCGTTTGAGACCTTTATCAACTCCGTTTCAGGAACAAACGGGGGGACAATAAAGATATTTTCCGGCAGAGTTGAAATGCTTCTGATTTCAGCGGAGTTCTGCGGATGAGTTTCCGCGTAAAAGTTTTCCATTTTTTCCGGATGGTCAGCAAAAAAATCTTTCTCTACCAGAAGCGGGGCGAAAAATTCCCAACAGCTGCGCCGCAGGGATTTCAGAGTTCCGGCAGGGACGAAAAATCTGCCGTCCAGCGAGACGTCAACATTTTTTACCGCAAAACCTTCCGGAGTTCCGGCGGAAAAGATATCCTGCAAATTTTGTGCCTCAAGCGGGTGTTTTTCGGCAGGGAGAAAATCGGTTCTGCACTCCCAGATGCCGGATATCCTTGGTATTTCAGCCCGGAAACATTGTGCCGAAACGGCAAGTTTCAATCCGATCAGACGGCGGTATCCGGGCAATGCGGCGGCGCGGCGGGAAAAATCAAAGCCGTTTTCACCAATGCGGCGTATCTCATGACCGGGAGCGGCGCGGAAAGAGCCGGGAATAAAGAGTGTTTCACCGCTTCTGCCCCGGATAAGTTTTTCTTTCCGGCGGTTTTCCAGAGTGGCAAGGGTGAAACTTTCACCTTCGCCCCCGGACGGCGGCATCACTCTGAGGCGGTCGCCGAGATGGAGAGATGAGAGGATTTTTACGGTCATTCCGGCGCGGATGACCTTTTCCACCTTCGCCGCACACTCTCCGAATGCTCCGCTTTCAGCCGGATCGACAAGTTTTTTCCAGTCGCTTTGAAAATAAAATCCGGTGCTTTTCTTTCTGCCGGGAACCGTGCGGAAGATATTTTCCGCCTCTTTGACTGCCGCCGGATCACCGGGGTTATCCAGCAGGATACGGTAAGCGCGCGCGGTTTTCCAGATATAATCGGGTGTCCGCAATCTGCCTTCGATCTTCAGCGAGGCGATTTTGAGTTTATCCAGTTCTTCAAGCAGAGAGTTTCCGGCGAGGTCGGCGGGTGAAAGTATCCTCAAGGCAGAACCGTTTTTGCCGGAAAATGCTCTGCGGCAAGGCTGTTTGCATCTGCCGCGATTGCCGCTTTCACCATAAAGGTAATGCGAAAGCAGGCATCTGCCGGATAGAGAACAGCAAAGTGAACCGTGCAGAAAAACTTCCAGTTCAAGCGGAGTGTTCCGGACGATTTCCCGGAGTTCGTTCAGAGTCACCTGCCGTTCAAGAATTACCCGTTTGAAGCCGAGATTTTCCGCAACTTTCACTCCCGCAGAATTGTGGATCCCCATCTGGGTCGAAGCGTGCAGCGGCAGAGCCGGAAAATATTTGCGGACGATCGCCGCAACTCCCGCGTCCTGCACGATCAGTGCATCCGGACGGAGTTTATCCAAAGCCAGCAGTTCTTCAAAAAGATTTCCCAGTTCCTTTTCCCAGACGAGAGTGTTGAGCGTGAGATAGACTTTTTTGCCGTTGCTGCGGGCGTATTCCAGAAGTTTGCCGAGCGATTCCGGGGTGAAATTTTCCGCGCGTTCACGGGCGTTGAAGCGGCCGAGACCGCAGTAGACAGCATCAGCGCCGCCATCGAATGCGGCGAGTGCGGTTTCAAGATTTCCGGCAGGTGACAAGAGTTCCATAAGATACTATTGATTGGAAATTTCTTCCCATGTTTTGAAGTGGAGTTTGGCAATTTTTCTGAAAACTTCAGCACCCTGAGTTTTGAAAAGTTCTGCGGCAGTGCTTTTGACTCCCGCACCGGCTCCTTTGGGCAGTATACAGCCTGCGGTTTCAGAAATTTTCTTCATCCCGGCAAGGAATCCGTCGCGGGCAAGGATACTTGCGGCGGCAACGGCAACGTCGCTTTCAGCGCGTACCATCTGTTCCATTTTTATCAGTCTGCCGCGCTCCATAAGAGCGTTGCGGATAAGACTTTCATTGCCGAATTTATCTGAGAGCATCCGTGGACATGACGGCTGCAATTCAAGCAGATTTTCGATCACTCTGGCGTGTCCCCATGCAAGCATCCGGTTGAGATTGCCGATGGAGCTGTAAAGCCGGTTGTAGGTTTCCGGCAGCAGTGTGACCATTGAAAAACTGCCTGCCGCAATGGAGCGTATCCCGGCGGCAAGTTTGATGATTTTTTCACTTGAGGTGATCTTTTTGGAGTCGCAGACTCCGAGTTCACGGAGTTTGGGTGCTGTTTCCGGAGTTACGACCACCCCGGCAATGATCAGCGGTCCGAAAAAGTCGCCTTTGCCGCTTTCATCTATGCCGCCGTGCATGGTCAACTCTGCGGGGTTGACGGTATTTTCCTTTTCACCGGTAAAGGTGAACGTATGCAAAATTTCCGGTTCAAGGGTATAGAGTACGAACTCCTCAGTTCCCTTGCCCTGAACGACGAGTTTGCCGCTTTCATAAGCAACGACATTGACATTGTTCCCGATCGCTTTGTAGCGGGCGTACTGCAAAGAGGTGAACTCCCAGTTGCGCGATTCCAGCAGATTTTTCAATGCGGCGGCTTCGAGTTCAGTGACCGTGCAGGTGTAAATGTTTACAGCCATGTATCAAGCCTCACAGTCCGGTCGGGATTTCGGCAAAAAGGGTTTCGACCCCGAAGGTTTCACCGATAAGTTTCTGCATCGCCAACGGACCGGTGGTTTCGCTGGCGTAGTGACCCAGAGCGATAACGGCAATGTCGAGTTCCTGGGCGATATGGTGCATCGTGTGTACCATTTCTCCGGTGACGAGCAGATCGCATCCGGCATCTTTTGCCGCAAGGATCGCATCGGTTCCGCCGCCGCCGGAAACGACGGCGATACGGGAGATTTTTCTGTCCGCCTGACCGCGCAGGATCGGTTCAACTTCCAGATTCTCCGCGTAGATGGCGGCGATTTCGTCAAGGGGCGCTGTTTCCGGGAGAGTTCCGGAAAAGCCGATATACATACCATTATATTCAAAACACGGTTTGCGGTCGAGCAATCCGGTCATATCCGCAAGCACGGCGTTGTTGCCGTGAACGGCATGAGCATCCAGAGGAAGATGGGCGGCGTAAAGTGATATTCCGTTTTTGAAAAGAGTGGAAAAACGTTTGGCATCCATCCCCGTCCAGCGTTTGATGCCGCCGCCCCAGCTTATGCCGTGATGGACAAAGATAAACTGGCTTTCAGTTTCAACAGCGGTATCAAAAAGTTCCTGGCAGGCATCTACACCGAAAAGGACACGTCCGACACTGTCGCATCCTTCAATTTGAAGACCGTTGTTTGAAGCATCGGCGCTGAATGATTTGAGATCGAGGGTTTTATCCAGAAAATTCACCAATTCAGTACGGTTTATCATATCATTCTCCTGTTGTTTTGATCTGACTGTAACATAATATAGGCATCGAAGATCAATAAATCAAGTGTTCAGCGCTTGCAAAAAGCGTATTTGGATATTATATTATAAAACAGTCGTGTTGATTGAGCAAAGATAAAGGACTATTGAGAATGCACAAAGTACTTATTCCGACCAAACTGGACAAATTCGCCGCCGACATGCTTACGCAGAAAGGCTATGAAGTAATTCTGGATGCCGCCAGCCCCATTGAGGAGCAGGTCGCCAAAAACTCCGATGCGGAAGTCCTGATCGTCCGCAGTGAAAAAGTCACCAAAGAGATCATCGATGCTCTGCCCAAACTGAAACTGGTCGTCCGTGCCGGTGCCGGTTACAACACCATTGATATCAAATATGCCCGCAAACGCGGTGTCGATGTGATGAATACTCCCGGTGCCAACAGCAACGCTGTGGCAGAGGAGGTCGTCGCGCTGATGCTTGCGGCTTACCGTCATGTTCTGCCCGCAGATGCTTCCACCCGCGCCGGACTTTGGGAAAAGAGCAAATTCATGGGCCACGAACTTACCGGCAAGACTGTCGGTATCCTCGGTCTGGGTCACATCGGTCAGCTGGTGGTCAAACGTCTGAGCGGATTTGATATCAAATTCCTCGGATATGACCCGATGATCTCCCCCGCACGCGCTGAAGAGATCGGTGTGGAATCCTGTTCCGTCGACCGCATTTTTGCAGAAGCTGACTGCATTACCCTGCATATTCCGGAAAATGAAGAGACCCGCGGCATGATCAACCGCCGTCTTTTTGATATGATGAAGCCCGGAGCCATGCTCGTCAACTGCGCCCGCGCCGGAATCATCAACGAAGATGATCTGCGCGCCGTCAAAGCTGAAAAGAAAATCATCTACTGCAACGACGTTTATCCCAAAGATGCCGCCGGCGAAAAGAGTGTTGCCGACGTTGCCGATATCATGATGCCCCACCTCGGCGCCAACACCTTTGAGGCGAACTTCAACGCCGCCAAACGTGCCGCTGAGCAGACTATTGCCTACTTTGAACAGGGCATCACCAACTGCGTTGTCAATAAAGCACTGCCCGACGGTCTGGATGCCGGTTTCCAGAAACTTGCCTATGTCCTGACCTCACTCACCCGTGCTTATCTGGGTGACAACAATCCCACCCGTATCGAAACCAGTTTCTACGGCAAACTGGCTGATTATGCCAAATGGCTGCTGCCCCCCATCGTTGCGGCGATCGCCAAAGACTTCGCTGTCGAGCAGGGACCCAAAGAAGCCGAACAGTTCCTTGCCGATGCCGGTGTCGAAGTTGTCAACCGCATGGTGGATAACTCCAAACAGTACGGCGAAGCAATGACCATCGACCTGTTCGTCGGCAACGGCGAAGGCATCTTCAAAGCCGGCGCCCGCGGTACGATCACTGAAAATAATCCGATGGTCTCCCGTATCGACGATTTTGACAAGCTCTATTTCAATCCCGAAGGCAACCACCTCTTTGTGGAATACGCTGACGAGCCGGGCGTTATCGGACGCATTGCCGGAATCCTCGGTGAAAAGAATATCAACATCGTTGATATCCGCGCTCCGCAGGATTTGAAAAACGGCCGTTCTCTCTGCGTTATCACCACTAATGTGGAAGTTCCCGAAATGCTGGTCTGCAAAATCCGCGAAGCGGTCAACGCCAGCAAAGCATTCAGCTTCTCCTTTGAAGGCTGAAAACAGTTCCCCCGTTCCGTTTGAGTACGGAGCGGGTATTTCCGTTTTTTGAGAATAAGGAAAATTCGGCATTGGATAACACTTCCGTAATCCAGAATGAAACAGCGGCAGTTCCGGAAAACTCCGGGACTGCTCCTGCTGTGCCTGCACGCCGCCGTGCCGGCGCACTGGTGCGGATAAATCTTGTTCCGATGATGGGACGGCGCGATGCAGTGCTTGATGCGGCGGAAACACTGCTTCAGGCGGTTCGCAATCGGCAGGCGCCCGGAGAGACCGCCTATTCCTATTTGAACGGACTTTTTGCGGCGGCTGACCGCAACACATTCCGTATCAGCGGCATGTTCAATAATCAGGATACCGTAGCCCGCGAACAGCGTCTGGCGATACATATCGGTATACTTGCCAAACTTGCCGCTTCGCTGGATGAATTTTTTGCTCTTAAAAACCGTATGCACGAGGCGGCGGCGTTTTATGCCGCTGATCCGGGCAACGAGTTCAAAGATGATTGTACTGATAATATAAATATCCGCATGTCGATAGTCGAATCCAATCTGTTTGAACAATTGTGCGACTATTTTGACCGTATCCACGCCCGGATAGCCCGTTACCGGCAGTATGCGGTGAAAAGTTTCAGTGCAGAGAATCTTGAACGTTACCGGAAATCGTATCTCTCCGTCATCCGGCGGTGCGATCAGGCTTTTGAACAATTTTCTGTTAAAATATCAACCCCCAACACGAGGTCTTTTTCTGATGAAAAATTACCGGATTGAACTTGCTCCGCTGCCGGTGTGGCGCGACCCCCGCGGTGAAGCTCTGGTACGGCAGGCGGAAGCTGTCTGCGGAATCAAACTTGATGATGTTTACACCCGCGACGTCTTTACGCTGGTCGCGGACTGCACCGATGCCGATGCGGCGAAAATTGCCGCTCTGCTCTTCAACCCCGTGCTTCAGTCATGGAGAACGGACAGTGCCAAATCTGAAAATTTCATTCCTGCCAAAGCGTGCGATTATCTTATCCGCGTCGGCTTCAAGCCGGGTGTGACGGATAACGTCAGCCGTACATTCCGTACTGCGGCGGCGGATATTCTCGGCCGCAAGCTCCGCGACGATGAGTATGTGTTTTCTTCCACGGAATATCTCATTTCCGGCAAAATCGCCAAAGCGGATGCCGAAACCATCGGTTTCAAACTGCTTGCCAACGAGCTTATCCAGAGTGCGCTGGTGCTTGACGGCAGCGAAAGTGAAAATGTTCCTGAGAACCTTCCTTACATGAATGCTTCGGACAAAGTCGAAGTCCGCAAATATGATTTGGAAGTTTCCGATGATGAGCTTGTCGAAATCAGCAAAAAAGGTATCCTTGCTCTGAGTCTGGAAGAGATGAAATCCATTCAGAACTACTTCCGCAATGCCAAAGGCCGTGAGGAGTTCGGACTTGATTCCAATCCGACTGACGTGGAAATGGAAGTCCTTGCCCAGACCTGGAGCGAACACTGCAAACACAAAATCTTCAGCGCCGAAATCGACTACGAAAACAGCGAAACCGGCGAAAAGCAGACTATCGACTCCTGCTATAAAACCTTTATCAAAGACAGCACCAAAGAGATCGCCGGAAAAGTTGACTGGCTGGTCTCTGTCTTCAAGGACAATGCAGGTGTCATCGACTTCAACGACAAATGCGATATCGCATACAAAGTTGAGACACACAACAGTCCCTCCGCGCTCGACCCCTACGGCGGTGCGATGACCGGTATCGTCGGTGTGAACCGCGACCCGATGGGAACCGGACAGGGTGCCGAACTGCTCATCAACGTCTGGGGTTACTGCCTCGGTTCGCCGTTTACCGATGAGAGCAACGTTCCTGAAGGATTGCTCCACCCCCGCCGTCTGCGTGACGGTGTCCACAAAGGTGTTATCGACGGCGGAAATCAGAGCGGTATTCCCTACGGCAACGGCTGGGAGTATTTTGATGACCGCTATATCGGTAAACCGCTGGTCTATTGCGGAACGGTCGGTAAACTCCCCAAAACTGTCAATGGAGTTCCGGGCAGTTCCAAACGCATTGAACCGGGCGATCTGATCGTCATGGGCGGCGGAAGGATCGGTAAAGACGGTATCCACGGTGCGACCTTCAGCAGTGAGGAACTGCACAAGGATTCACCGGTTCAGGCGGTGCAGATCGGTGACCCGATCACCCAGAAAAAACTTTCCGACTTCATTATGGAAGCGCGCGACCGCGGATTGTACCGTTTCATCACCGATAACGGTGCCGGCGGTTTGTCCTCAAGTGTCGGTGAAATGGCTGATGAATGCAACGGCTGCCGTATGGATCTGGCGAAAGCTCCGCTGAAATATGCGGGTATGCAGCCGTGGGAAATTCTGGTCTCTGAAGCGCAGGAGCGTATGAGCTTTGCGGTTCCGCCGGAAAAAATCGACGAATTCAAGAAACTTGCCGAAGAACGCGACGTTGAAGTCAGTGTTCTGGGTGAATTTACCGATAACGGCAAGTTCCACATGCTGTACAACGGCAAAACTGTTGCGTATATCGACATTGAATTTATGCACGACGGTCTGCCCAAAATGCACCTTAAAGCGACATGGAAATCACCTGAGTTTCCGGAACCGGAACTTTCTGCGCGTGATCTCGGTGCCGACACGATGGAGCTTATCGGTGCGTTGAATATCTGTTCCGACGAGTATAAAGCCCGCCAGTACGACCATGAGGTCAAAGGTTTGAGCGTGCTGAAACCCTTCGGCGGCAAAGGCCGTGACGTTGCCGCTGATGCGACGGTCACGATGGTCGAACCGCTGAGCAAAGACGGTGTTATTCTTGCATCGGCAATCCTGCCGCGTTACAGCGATATCGACACCTATCACATGGCGGCAAGCTGTATCGACCTTGCGGTGCGCCGTGTTATCGCCGTCGGCGGTGATTTGAAGATGATCGCCGGTCTGGACAACTTCTGCTGGCCCGACCCGGTCAAGAGTGAAAAAACTCCTGACGGCGAATATAAACTTGCCCAGCTGGTGCGTGCCAATCAGGCGATCTACGATTACACCAGAAAGTACCTTGTTCCCTGTATTTCAGGTAAGGACTCAATGAAGAACGACTCCACCAGAGGCGGCAGAAAAATATCCATCCCGCCGTCACTGCTCTTCAGTGTGATCTCCCGTCTGGATGATGTTTCCCGTGCTGTTTCCTTCGATGCGAAACAGGCCGGTGACACCGTTTATGTCATCGGTATGACCAAACCGGAACTCGGCGGTTCAGAGTATTACAACATGCTCGGATTCACCGGAAACAACGTTCCCAAAGTCGATGCGGACAAATCCATTGATATCTGCAACCGCGTCAGTGCCGCTACTAAAGCGGAACTGGTCAACTCCCTTTGCACTCCGGCGCTCGGCGGTATCGGTATCGCCCTGGTCAAGAGTGCGATGGCGGGCCGTCTGGGTATGGAAATTGATCTGGATAAGATCCCCTGCGAGAACTGCTCCGCTCTGGAAGCGTGGTTCTCTGAGTCAAACAGCCGCTTTATAGCCACGGTTCCGGAGAAAAACCGTGCTGCATTTGAGGCGATTTTTGAAGGCGTTCCCTTTGCCGCGATCGGTAAAGTTACAGCTGATAAGTATCTCAAGGCAACAGGAAGAGGAGCCTGTTGCACACTTGAGCTTGATGCGCTGTTGAGCAACTACAAAAAGACACTCGACAACGTGTAAAATCCGGAAAAAAAAGTGGGGAGGCTTCGGATTGAAGACTTCCCCTTTTTTTTCGTAAATGAGAGGAGAGTGACGATGGAACAAGAGGAGAATCGTTGCAATCAGGAAGCGGATTCACTTATCCGGGACAACATGAGGCTGGTCTTGAAGATAGCCAATGATTTTCTCGGTAGGGGATTGCCGTGGGATGATCTTGTTTCCGAAGGAAACCGGGGATTGGTCATCGCGGCGCACCGCTACAATCCGGAAATGGGGGCAAAGTTCAGCACATACAGTGCATGCTGGATCAAACAGGCGATCCGTCAGGCGCTTGCTGAACAGACGCTGACCATACGCGTTCCGGTGGGGACACAGCTTAATTCCCGCCGGATAAAGCGTTCCGTTCGCAAATTGACCGTGGAACTGGGCAGAACGCCGACAAATGAGGAGGTCGCGCAGGATGCAAAACTTTCCATGGCGACGATCGAACGTCTGCGAGACACCCGTCAGGTGGATATGCAGTCGTTGAATGAACTTGTCGGTCAGGATGACTCTGACGGAGTGGAACTGCTTGATTTTTTTGCTGATGAGGATGGTTCCGCGCCGGATCAGGAGTTGATCCAGCTTGAGGATATCGAACAGCTGTTGAAGCTGCTTGACGGTTTGCCGCCCAAGGAAAAACAGGTGTTGAAACTCCGTTTCGGCATGGATGGCTCCCCGATCATGACACTGGAAGATGTTGGCGGACTGCTCAACTGTACCAGTGAACGGGTCCGTCAAATCCAGAATCAGGCTTTGAAGCGTTTGCATAAGCAGATGATTGAAGGTGCATGAATAAAAAAGATATTATGAGAGACCTCTTGTGTCTCTCATAATATCTTTTTGCTGTTCAGATCATTTAAGAATCAGCTCAATAACCGGTACGGTGACATCAGGTGCTTTGATCGGCAGTTTGAGCGTTACGCTGTTCTGCGGTGCTCTGACCGCCAGATTGCCGTGGAGAACGGAGGAGTTGTTTTCCACAAACTGCACCTCGCTGTAGTCATGCAGAAATTGGGCATAAGCGATTTTTCCCTGCATATCAGGCAGAATGAGGTAGCTTGAGGGCCAATTCATAAAGTGCAGATACAATTTTCCTGTTTCAGGATTCCATGTATAACGGCAGTCGCGGGGTTCTTTAAAGTTTTCAGGAGCGGCCTGACAACCGTAAATCGATCGGCTGTGAAGACGCATCCATCTGCCGAAATCATTCAATCTGGTCATTGCGCGCGAGTCGATCTCTCCGCGGGCGTTGGGACCGACATTCATCAGCAGATTGCCGTTGCGTGAAACATGATTGATAAGCATATCAATACACTGTTTTTCTGATTTCCAGCTCATTTCATCCCGATGATATCCCCAGCTGCCGGAGAAGGTCTGACACCCTTCCCAGACAGCAGGAGCTCCGTTTTCATCCACGATCGGATTTTCAGGGGTGCTTTGTTCGGGGGTGATGATATCACCTGACCCGGGAAGGTCAAGACGGTTGTTCAGCAGTATTTGCGGACGGATGGAGCGGATAAGCTCCACAAGTTTTTCTGACTCCCAATCATCTTTCCCCTTGCCGTTTTTCGCCAGTCTGGGGTAGGAAAAGTCATACCACAAAATGTCGATATCGCCGTATTTGGTCAGGATTTCTTCAGTTTGACGGTGAAGATATTTCCGATATTCCGTCATTTCTTTTTTAGAGTTGAGTGCTTCCCTGTCAGGGTGATTGGCAAGCGGATGATAGGCATCTATGGTGAAATCGGGGTGATTCCAGTCGATAAGCGAGTGGTAAAGTCCGATTTTAAAGCCTTCATTGCGGAACGCATCGACGATTTCTCTTAAAATATCTTTGCCGTACGGGGTCTTGGTACACTTGTAATCGGTGTAAGCTGAATCAAAGAGACAGAATCCGTCATGGTGCTTTGTGGTGAAAACAACATACTTCATACCTGCATTTTTTGCAGCTTTCGCCCACGCGGCGGCATCGAAAAGATCGGGGTTGAAATTGTTGAAATATTTGCGGTAAACATCCGCTTGAATTTCCTCATTCCGCTGTATCCACTCATGCCTTGCGGGCAGAGAGTAGAGACCAAAGTGGATGAACATCCCGAAACGGTCATGGGTGAACCATGAGGAATCTCCTTTGATAAAATCAGTCATTTTTTACACTTCCGCTGTTTTCATAGGCTTCAATTTCGCAAAGCAGAGGCTTTTTGCGCACAAAGTCGGTAATTTGGATTTGCCATTTTTCGCTTGTGATTGCGGGAAAATTGATTTCCACCCAGGCGGCGGAATCATTTTTGAAATCGGCACATTTGACCATTTTTCCTTCAACCATGGCATAAACTGTTCCTGCTTTGACATTTGATTTTTCTTCACGCATCACGGTGTTGAGCCGTATGCAGGAAATTTTTTCTTTTTTGGGCAGAGTTACCGTCACCGTCGGAGTTTTATCGGCAGCATCGGGGACCCAGTGGAGTCTACTGCTGGCGTATTCGTCGGTCATTCCGTCAAAAAGATAGTAGCCGATACCGTATTTTCTGTGGGCAAAATCTTTTATCGCAGGGTCGCTGGAAAGAGCGAACTGCAATTTTCCCGCCTGTTTGCCCAGAGTGATCTCTTCGATATCATGCCGCAGATTTCCGCCGAGGGCGAAAAGGTTGCCTTTTTTGATTCGGGCGGCTTCCAATTCCGCAATCTGTTTTTTCACTTCAGCGACGGTTTTGTGTTTTTCCGCAGGAGGTGAGGTCAGGAAAATTTTTGTTTCCAGCGGCTGGAACGTCACGGAAAATTTACCGTTTCCCACTTGGCAGCTGCCGTTTTCAGAGAGCATGAAAAGGGTCTGATTCTGCCATTTGGGGATAGTGAAATCAACTTTACGCACCTCATTTGCCGTATTGACGGCGGCAAGCATCATCTTGCCGTCAGCTTCAAACAGGGCGCACTGAAAGTGCGGATCAGCAGGAGTTACGGTGAATTTCATCTCATCGTTGCGGAAATCGCCTGCAATAAGATGGGCAACATCCTGAATTTCCTGCGCGATAAAGTCAGGTCCGATAATCAGCGGATAATACATTTGGCTGTGGTCGTAATGGCTGTAAAAGATAATGCCTTTACAGCCGTTTATCAACGCCTGCCACGATTGATTTCTCATCTCATCCAGAGTTGGCGGACGGGATTTTTTACCCTGCTGTGTCCAGCAGAAAGCCTGTGGCGCCAGCCACGCAGGGCGCAGAGAGGAGGCATTTTTTGCATATTCTGCGGTTCGCCACATCGGTTTGCGAGATGTGCCGTCTGCGGCATAATTCGGGTAGCAATCGGGAAATGTGATATCGGCGGAGTCAATAAAACGCTTGATCGCGTTGTAGTCCTGATTGAGCATGACGCAGGGGTGATAGGGGGTCGTGTTCCATTAAAATCCTGCGGACTTCTGCGAACCATTCAGGATTCATATCGTTGTTTTCAGGCTCATCCGCAAGGTAGTATGCGAGCAATCCTTCGTGATGACGGACAGCTTTTGCAAGCGCTTCAATGTGTTCTCTTTGAACTTTGGAAACTGTTCCTCTCCTTTCGGAAAAGGCGAAAAGTTTCAAGTGCCAGCCACTTTTTTCAGAGTACGGCATCAGCAGAGATTTCATTCCCTTTGCCCAGAATCGGTCAAGATAGGGCAGATTTGCTTTCGGCGGATAAAAACGGATATAATCCATATTGGTGTTGAAATATTTCTTGTCGGTCGGCTGCATAAGGTGGAACCAACCCGTGGGGATGAAGGGTTTGCCGTCGATCATCATTGTTCCGTTGGGCTTTATCCAGACTTCCCCGCGCATGTACGGCAGTTTGCGGATCCTGACTGCCGCACTTCGCCCTGCATCATCAGAGAAAGTGATGCAGTAACTCCCGTCGGGCAGATCGGCAAAATTGCGGGTATATTCAGCAATTCCGTTTTTGAGGGTGAGTGTTTCCGCTGAAAACTCCTTTGCACCTGTGACTTTTACGGAAAGCTGCCGACATCCACTATCCTTGCTTTTTACGGAGATACGGACAGTTTTTTCAGGCTGTGTGGCAAAGATGCAATCGCGGTATGAGGGAGCAAGCACCGTTGTTTCAATGGGAATATAGGCAGCTTTTATCTCCTGTCTGGCAAAAGCGATCGGAACGCCCGCAAGATTGGAAACTGTGTGTTCCATGGCGTAATTGCCGTTTTTTGGGAACGGAACTTCGATGACCGCTGAACCGAAAGCGTTTCGCGGCAGTTCTATGATTTTTTCCGTTTCGCTGACAGTTTTATTATTGAGCAGGAGTTTGGATTTGACCTTGATCAAAGCGAAAAATCCGGTGCGGTTGACGGCGGAAATTTTCTGTTTGAAAGAGCAGCCTTTTTCTGACGGCTGAAAGTTATCCGGTTCACCTGCAGTAAACTGGATATTGAATTTCTCCGCCTCAAAATTTTTCAGTTGAGCGGTCGGAAATTCATGCGGAGTAAGGTGTTGAGGACGGGAAAGGGGAACCAAGCCTGACAGCTCCGCTTTGCCGCCTGCGTAGCGGTTGCGGCCGATACTGAAGCGCCAAACGGCATTTTTTACTCCCGCATCGGGAATCGCGGCTATGGGGACGGCAACTTCCAGAGACCAGCGCTCCTTGCCGATAACAGCAGCCGTTTTTGCCGAAGGTATGGCAAGCGTGGCGTTGTATGCAGGTTTGGAAATATTTTTATCCCGCAGATTGACGGCGGTAACATCGCCTTTTGCATTGATAAAATATTTGACGAGATTCAGCAGTGCGGAATCCGCAGAAAATGTCAGTTCAACAGAGTCATCCTGCCAACGGTTCATCGCATAAGCTCTGCCGCTGCTGGCGGTACGCAATTTTTCGATTTTATCTTCCATGCACTCAATGAAAAAGAACCAGTATTTACCGTTGTGAAAGGTTTTGAAACGGGTCTGGGCGGCAACTTTTTCTTTTGTACCGATACGGGTGAATGAATCACCCTGATAAGGCAGATTTTTCCACACTTCCTCATCTGCTTTGCCGTCAAGTATCGGCGTACAGGGATTGTGAGGAATGGTGAAAACCTCGGCGGCGGCGGAGAAGATGCTCACTATTGCCGCCAGCAGCGAAATGAACTTCATGATTATTTACCCTCACCCGCAGAAACGCAGAAGACCAAGGGTACGTTGATATCGGTATATTTTTTCGTTTCGGTATTGAAAAATGATGAGCAGAAACGCAATTTATAGTCACCTTCAGGGAGTTTGGCGGTATCGAAAGTGATGACTTTGCCGTTGGCAAGCTCCTCGGGAGAAACTTTGAAAAAGACAGGTTTGACGATATCATAGTTGGTCCAGCGCGGATCTTTTTTATTCACACGGCAGGTGAAAAGTTCGCTGTTCTGGGCAGATTTTGGCATCTCTGCGGCAAATCCGCGAATATAGTAGCAGGAAACTTTTTCATTTTTTCCCATTTGATAATGAACGGTGAGTTTTATCGGTTCACCCTGCTTAACTAACTGTTTATCCATGGCAACTTTCATTGACGGTGCGGCGAAAAGAGCAGAGCTGAAAGCTGCGGCGGTGATGATTGATGCGAAAAGTTTTTTCATTTTTTTAATCCTTGTTAAAAGTTGACAGGTTGATTATTTTCTTACATTTTTGTCGCCGAGGAAGTCGGATGTATAAACCGCATTGCCGCTGCCGGCAAGGGCACTCATCGTACTTTCACTCATCGTTTCCACATGACCGTCGGTGAAAGCAACATTGCTTCTTGCCTGATGTCTTGAGCGGTTGATATATTTGCCGTTATTCTGCACATAATAGTATCCGCGGTATTCTGTCGGACTGTAATCTTTGTTTGCCCATGTCGGGGGAACATTGTCTTCAGGGTCATTGTATGATGAATCCAGAAGATAAGCCTTTGATGAGGGACTTTTCAGGTGGTTGAATTTGCTGAGACGGACGAAATCCTTATCATCCTGAATATTGTAACCGCCGACCACATATCGGGGCATACCGTAACTGATATAGGTAAAGCCCTGAACTCCCTGACCTCTGGCAGAGGAAGGACAGTGCATGATGCCGAAACGCTCGGCGGCGGGAACGTTGTAAGGAGCATTGGTTCCGTCGATTCCCGCATCGGCAACGCTGTCTGCAATATTCACGCCGAAGTAACTTCTGGAGTAATAAGCCCATGTGCGGTGTTTGGTTCCGCCCATTCCCCGCCTTCTGCCATCCATGGGGAGCATGAAGTCATCATAATCCATGCCGTACTGGATAACTCCGCCTGCGATCTGCTTCAGGTTGCTGGAACAGCTGATAAGCTGTCCTCTTGCTCTGGCTGAATTGAGCGCTGGGAGCAGGATCGATGCCAGAATGGCGATGATCGCGATAACTACGAGCAATTCAATAAGTGTGAAAAATTTGAGAGATGAAGATTTCCTGCCTGATTTTGGATACATTGCTGTTATTCTCCTTTTTTAGTATTGTGTGATACAATAATTGCCGTGAATTCACAATATACGTTTTAATATATCCTTGCGTTTTATTAAAGTCAATAGCAATGAAGGAGAAAATAATTTTTTTATTGTATGATATAAAAGAGATTCAGTGGGGAAAGATCAAGCCGGAGTTGAGCAGTTCCACATCAATTCTTATATGCGGATTCGGCAGCTGGTTCTCCCCTTCGATGATTTTCAGCAGAGTTTCACAGCCGCAGACGCCTACATCAAAGGGGTGCTGTTCAATGGTTGGAAATTGAAAGAGCCGCTGAATCGGTTCGACATTGCCGAAACCGCAGGCGACTATCTTTTCAAGGATAGGCACCCCCAAGAGCTTACCTGTCTGAATAAGCTGTATGACTCTGTCATCGCTGTCGGCGGCGATCGCAGTAAGTTTCGGAAAACGGGTGGTCATTTCCCGCAGAAGCCGCAGAATGGAGTCGCTGTGATACCAGAAAATCCGTTTTTCAGCATCGTGCCACCCCGCATGGTGAGCAGCTTCCAACATTCCTTCTATCCGAGCGGAACGGTGTTGGGAAAATATGCCGTTGAAACAGAATACGATCTCCTTGTGTCCCGCATTTTTAAGAGATTCAATGAGCAGTTTGCCGCCGGAACGGGAGTCGCTGGCAACTGACGGGGCAGGGGGATCACTCTCTTCAGGTTCAAGATAGACCACGGGCAGAGTTGTATTC
Source organism: Lentisphaerota bacterium (assembly GCA_015061615.1). Taxonomy (GTDB): domain Bacteria; phylum Verrucomicrobiota; class Lentisphaeria; order Victivallales; family Victivallaceae; genus UBA1784. Next base: position 14,692 of record SUWE01000021.1, on the reverse strand, counting down.
AATTTGCCGAAAGAGTAAGTGGCGATTCCCTGAAAACCGTTGGTTTCAAGTTTGCGGAGCAGGGAATCAAGCTGCTTGAATTCAGGATTAAACGGCATGGCAAGAACATTGTTCTTTGCGGCGGCATCAAAAAATCCTGCGGCGATTTTTGTGAAGAACGGATGAATAATTGAACCGATCAGCGCGATTTTCGGCATTGTTTCAGCGGTAGTTGCGGCAGAAACGATCAAACCTGCGCGGGAACTTCCCGAGTGGCGCAGGATTCCCTGATTGAGCAGAATAAGCGACAGCTTGTGAGCCGTGGTGCGGTTGATGTTGAACCGCAATGCAAGTTCGCTTGTCGAAGGAAAGCGGCTGCCGATCGGGAATTTTCCCGCCCGCAGTTCCTGCTGCAACTGCTGCAGGATCATATCTGATTTTGATAACATTTTCCGCTGCTCCTTTTTGACACATTGGCAGAAATCAGAGAATCTGCCTGAACCACCTCAATATATTGAGTAAATATACCACCTGCGCAGGAACAATACAAGAGATATTTCAGATAATTTTGAAAAATAGTAACGGAGAATATCTGTGTATAAAGTACAGCTGTCAGGCTGGCATTACTTGATCATGACCGCTTTTGACAGTTTTTGCAAAATTGCTGCACGCCCGTATTGAATTTTTCTGAAATATGTTGTATATTGGATAACAGTGAAACCAAACTGATAAAAAGGAGATTATCATGGCTTCAATCAAACTTTATAACAAAACAGGCGACGCCAAAGCACAGGCGATTCAGGAAAATCTGGAAAAAAACTTTGGAAAACTCCCTGAAGTTTTTCAGGCAATGGGACGCAACGGTGATTTTCTGGAAGCAATGCTCAATCTTTCCAATGCCTGCGGCAAAGGGCTGGATGCTAAAACCAAAGAACTTATCATTATTGCAGTCAGCGCAGTCAACGGATGCACATATTGTCTGGATGCACACCGCTCAGCGGCATTGCTCGCAGGGGTGACTGATGATGAGATCACCGCTGCGATCGAAGTGGCGGCATCTATTTCCGCATTCAACGCTTTCAACAAAGGTATCGACCTGACTTCGGATCTCAAATCTCCGATAAAATGAGGCAATTTTAAAAGTTCTCAAAAATGCTTGAAAATTCTCATTGCTATCTGTGATTGGGGCGTTTTCAGGTGTTACCGTTTTGGGCAGCACCTGAAAATTACCGCTTACATATCATCAATGATCTCTTCTTAATCATTTTTTGATTTACTTTTGCAATTACCTCAAAGTAAAAAACATTATCATTTTTGATTTACAGGCTGCTGCAAAACCTGATGTTTTGCAGCAGCCTCTTTTCAGCGTAAAATAAATTCACTTAGAAGGATTGGCAGGCAAAAAAATCCATTGCTCAAAACTTATGTTTGAGCAATGGCAGATTTCAAGTTCAAGTATTGCAGTTACGCCGTAAGAGTTGCGGCGAGCGTTACACGCCGCCGCGATCCGTCTTCGCACAAGGCTTCGCCGGGACAAGGGGGGCTGGGGAATTTCTTCCCCAGAGTGGCACTCGTGGAGCAAATTTCATCCCTCCTGTCGCCAGAAAAGGCGGCAGAGGGTGAAACTTTGCGACACATGAGTCGAACCACCACCACACACGCATACCACTTGCCAGTACAAAATCCCGCATGCGCGGGCGCCAGGGGTGCAGGGGGCGTCCGTCTTCGTTACACTACGCCGTGACAAGTCGTTAGCACCCCTGCAAAAAAAACACAGGTTTTGCGCGCAGCCCCCTGCCAAATCACAAGCAGATGGATCACCAGCGCATAAGTGCGAAAGGTGCTATCGTGCGCCCGTCAAACTCCACCGGGAATGAGTTGGGATTTTCAACAAAAATCCCCCCTTCCCCGTCGGGGTGGATACGCAGAGTGTCGGGAAACGCGGTGATTCCGTGATCGGCTTTTTCAAAGCTGACCTGCGCACTCAATGCGGTAACGCTGTTCCAGTTCCGCTGAGCGGAGTCAAAGGCGAAGGGACCTTCTCCGGCAAAAAGCGAATAATCAAAACGCTCCAGCACTCTCTGCCACGAAGGAGCATCGGTATTGCATACATTGTTGTAAAGCAAACCGTAAATCTGATTATTTTCCAGTTTCAAGGGCAATCCCTTTCTCCACTTTGCCGTGTGCATTCCGTCAAACTCCACGATGGGGGCATCGACGGTACACAAAACGGCGGAAAATCCGTCAGACTCCACCGAGGCAAAGCGGGAACAATAAAAGAGATCGAGCATTGAACCGGGGAGCAGTTCCTCCGGAGAAGTGATGCCGAGATTCTGATCGAAACGGAATTTTCCATCGTTTCCGGCGAAGGGGAACTTCGCGTAATAACAGATTTTTTCCGCATGTTCCGGCAGATCAAGACGGAAAGAGAAATCAATGCGGTTGATATCTTTCCACACCCGCATAATGCGCCGTACATTGCCCGAAGCGAAAGTTCCGGAAACGGTGATCTCCGTAAACAGCTCCCCATCGGCAGTGATTTTGCCTGAAACATCTGCAAGCTCTTCACAAACGCGGTCAAGTTCCGGCTTCAAACCGCAAGCGCCGCCGTCAGAAAGGGTGTTGTGCAAAGTTTCCGCACAGACTCCGCCGCAATCGCCGGACATAACTATTTTGCCGCAGGAACTTTTGATGACCTTTACCGTACCGTTACAGGCAAGTTCCACCGAATAAAACGGTGTGGTGATTTTTTCAGGCACCGGCATATCCATTTTTGCAGGAATATCATCGTAAACCTTGTCAAAAACGGTATTCAGCCGCAATGAACCCAGCGCCGGAACATTTTTGACCAGGAGCATCCAGCGGTTCTGACCGGTGAGCTGGCGGGGTATCTCCCTGCCATCAGCATCGGTAAGTGAAAGAAGTTTTTTCGCGTAGGAACCGAAATAAACTTCCACACTGCCGGAAACTTTGTGCGGCGCATAATTGCGCACGACCACGGCGGAACTGTCGGCAAATTCCGCTGAAACCGCACATTTATCCAGCAGTTTTTCCGACATGCGGAACGCATTTTCGGCGTAATACGCCTTCTGTTTCCAGCTGTCACGGTAACGGTCGAAGCAAGGCGCGGTCAAACCGCCATGCTTTTCGGCAAGCAGCTGCCAGCCCCAGGTGTTGAGTCCGAGGGTGTGATCGCCGGTAAGCATGAGATTTTCCAGAATATTTTCATCCTTCAAGTTCCGCATAAGCGCGGCGGAGTAGTTCCGCTGGGCGGCACGGTAATTTTTCAGCACAGAAGGAACTGCATTTATGCGCAAATTCCACGGGTCGGCAAGCGTTCCGGAAATTTCAGGTATGACCGAAGAATATTTTTCTTCCATAAGGTGAAAAAACTCACTTGGAACACCCAGTTTTATTTCCGGATAATCGCCGGAACTGTTGTATTTTTTCACCAGTTCACTCAAACGCGGAGCCGGATTGCGGTTATCGCCGCCATACTGAAAAAGCACCTCTTCATAGGGATATTTTTCCCGTTCAAGGCGGTTTTCAAGAATGTTGTAAACCTCTTTTGCCGTAAGTTTGTGTTCTTCGGTGTCGCCGTGCATCGGCATTTTCACACCGAGGTCGTATTCACCGAAAAACTCCGGAAACGCCCGGTAGCCCATGAAAATACTTGCCATTCCATAAACCGGGAACGGATAAAGGCTCTCACAAGATACCGCCTGACGGTCGTTGCCGAGGTTCCAGACAAGGATCCTGCCGCCGGATTTATCCGTCAGATAAAAGAGGTGGGGCAGCTCCGCCCACGGCAGTTCGGTCTGGAATGCGCCGCATCCGGCGATAAGATAGCGTATTCCCGCAACGTTCATCACCGAAGGCAGTTCCGTCGTCCAGCCGCCGATATCGTCCAGAATCGCACACTCAACGGGGAAGTTGTATTTTTTCCCGAGTGCGGCAATTCTGTTGACGTTGGCAAAGAGTTCCGGGAACGAAAGTGTTTCCGTAAGTGTCTGCATATCAAATGCCGCCACTTCAAACTGCCGCGTTTGGAGCAGACGGAGCAGACGCTCCGTCTGCCTTGCCGGGCGGTACTCAAGATAATTTCTCAAAAGCGAACCGCTTTCAAGAGTCCAGCAGTAAGCCGGATCTTTTTCCCCCAGTTCCACAGCTTCATCCAGATAGGTAAGCTGCTGTCTTACCACCTCATCAGGCAGATCGGTAAAACCGATATCGTAATGAGTGTGGTGGATCATGAATATTTTCTTGATCATAGCAGGCAAATCACATCCAGTTGAGCTGTTTGAGGATTTCCGGATGCTGAATTGCGACCTTTTCCATGAAATCCCAGATTTTTCCATTGTGGATATCGGCGGTATTGCGCTTTTTCTCACTCTGCCAGACGGAAGAATCTTTCTTCTCATCACTCAATTCATTGATGAGGTCACTGCGGATATCGGCGCAAAGTTTTTTGCTTTCAAAGGCGAGCGGGGATTTTCCGGCGATCAGGAGAGCGTTGACCTTTTTCAGCAGGGCAAGGTATTCATAATCGCTCCGGCCTTCCCAGATCGCCTCATACTGACGGCTGGAAAAAATCTCATTGCCGCGGAAATACCACGGGGTGAAATATCTGCCGACGTAATCGTATTCGCTGATATTGCGCGGACCGGTGGCAAGGTTCCAGAAACTTGAGCCGACGTAGTTATCAAAGAGGAACCCCAGACGGAAAGTTCCGCCGTAGTAGATATACGGGTCGCGCTCTCTGGCCCGGTTGGCGCAGGAATACAAGCCGCAGCGGCTTTCAGGAGCGCGGACAGAGTTGACACTCATCAAATGGAGTATCACACGTTTACTGCATTCGCTGTTGCTCGGCTGGAACATGTCGATTTCCGGATAGCTGTACAACTCGTTTTTGGCGAAGAAGGGATTGCCGTAGCTGGCGATATTTTTACCGGAAGGTGATTTTGCACGGGTGATCGCTTCACACCATGCGGCAAGGATCGCCTTCTGTTCGGGGGTGGAGGCTTCGTCGATGAAGTGGACCATGAATTTATCCAAATCCAGCTTCAAATCATTTTCGATATGGGCGGCGATGGCACTCATATAGTTGGCGGTACGGGTCAGGAAACGGGCGCGCTCTTTGATGGGGTCCATGCCGACATTGAGGCGGGATTTAAGGTTGCCGCCGCCGAAAAGCGCATAACGCTTGAAGCCCGGCATCATATTGAGCCAGCGGTCAAAGTGAGTGAAATCCAGCGGTTTGACCAGTTTGTCATTTCCGTCGAACATATCGGGGAACGCTTTGGGCAGAGCCGCTTCATGTCCCCAGGAAACATTCATCTGATACTCTTTGATAAGTTTCATTGCCGCATCGAGGTTGCTTTTGTCGATCGCCTGAGCGTGACAGCCGGGGGTGTTGAGATAATCCCATGTACCGTATTCAGTGGAAAGTTCCGCAGGGAACTTCAAGCTGCCGACAGCAATATTGAAACTCTTTTTCTCATTTCCGGCAGTTGCGGTCACGGCATATTTTCCCGCTTTGGTTCCGGCGGGAACAGCGACTTTGACAAAGCACTGCACACTTTCACCGGGGAGAAGTTTGAGGGTGTATGCGCCGTTGACGGCGGAAACTTTTTCCAGACGGTTGGAGTTGAAAAATCCGTTGGCATCGTCAGCAGAAAATGCTCTTGACACCGTTACCGGGAACGGGGAGTCGACTTTGAAGGAAAAACTCTTTTCCGCCGCATCAGCATTGGTGAAATTCAGCGGCAGGTTGCGGATTTCGCCTGCGGAAAGTTTCAGTTCACGGCAGGCGGGGTCGTCCGCGGGATAGCTGAAGGAGTTGAAAAGATCCCAGCGCACCGCGCTCCACATGACGATTCCCTTGAGTCCGGCGGCAGCCATGATTTTCTGATTGGCGGCGGCAAGCTCTTTCTGGGCAAGGTTGACGGGGAAATCGGTATCTTTTTTGTTGACGGTGAGATACTTTTTGTATTCGTTGCGCATTTTGGTTTTCAACGCGGCAACATTGTAATTGACTTTGGCAAGTTTTGCATTGCTCTGAATTTGCGCCGCATCGGCATCGAGGCGTTTTTCCAGCCGCATGAATTTGATATACTCTGCGGTTGTACCTTTGAATCCGCCGCCCATAAAGAGGGTCGGGGCATTGGCTTTGCCTTCAACGACTTCGATCTCATCGGTAAAGAAGAATGTTGAGTCTTTTTCCGGGAACGCGATAAGTTTGATATAGCGCGCCTTGAAATTCACATGCTTTTTACTTTCCAGAAACGCGCGGTAACGTCCCTTTTCATAAGGGGGGATATTGGCTTTGTTATCGGCGATGATATCGCAGATAAGTTTGTAATTATCCGGCGTGTGTCCGGCAAGGAAGAGGATTTTTTCGGGGAAGTGGACGCTTCCGTGTCCCTGCGCCAGATGTATTCTCACCTTGTCGATGGAACTTACTTTGCCGAGGTCGATAACGATGGAAACATACGGTTCGCCGTACCAGCCGACACTCTCTTTATAAAACCAGATATCATCATTGCGGAACTTTCCGTCAGTCAGGTCCATCGGGTCTTTATCGTCGCGGGTAAGCGAGTAAAGGGGTTTTTGTTCATAGGTGAGCTTTTTGCCCAGCACCAGATTTTTCGGCGCGGCAAAAAGCGACATACCGCAAAGCGCGGCACAGATAAGGGTAAAATATTTCATAATCAATAATTTATTTTGTATTTACAAGGTTGAAAACAGCATCGCAAATCTCTTTGGGTGAAAGTTCGTTCTGCTTCGGAATAATTTCGCTTTGAATACACTTCAAGCGGGGCGCTTTTACTAAAAGCGGCATGATTTTCTGCCAATTTGTGTTGCCGTCACCGATATTTCTGTGGGTATCGAACTGACCGTTGTTGTCATGCAGATGACAGTTGACGATATGCGGGAGCATTTTTTCCAGCACTTTGTCATCGTACACCGCCGGAGTATTTGTCAGGATATACGCATCAAAAACGCTGTTGCGTTCATAGAGATACCCCTTTGCCACATTATTGGCGTGTCCGGCATCAAAACAGAATCCGAGCGCACCGGTGGGGAAACGCTCTTTGATTTTGAGCAGAACTTCCGCAGTATTCAATCTGCACCAGATATTTTCGATACAGACAGTTACATTTCTTTCTTCGGCGACAGGGAGAATCTCATCCAGCGCAGAACAGACATTATCTATCTGCTTATCCAGCGGGATATGCGGGTGATAATACTCATTGCCGGTATGGATAGTGAGCGTATTTACCCCCATATCTGCGGCGATATGCACATGGAGTTTGTGGCGCAGAAACATCTGCCGTTTGAGATGCTCCTGCGGCACATTGAGATCATCAAACTCACCGTAAGGAGCGTGGGCATCGACGAAAGTCAACCATTCTGACTCCATTTCCTTATTGAGCAGATCCATCATAACGGTATCATGCAGAATAAGTTTTATCATCTCATGGGTCAGCACGAGATGCTTTGCTCCGGCGGCGGCAAATTCCGCCATGGAGTTCCGGCGCAAAGTCTCATCATGCAACCCCGCACTGAAAAAGAAAGTTACGGGAACGGGAAACATTTTCAAGGCTCTTTATAAAAACTGTCAGTAATCCGCTCTCCACGGACCTTCGGTTGAAACATCGTCGATCACCGGGTCACCCTCTTTGAGAGAACCGACGTGACCGTCGCCGTAAGCGACATTGGCGGTCTTGGTGTGGCGCTCAAAGTTGGGACGGGCAGGATTGTAGTTGTTGAGGTCGGGACCGTTGTTGGCAAAAGTATCGGCATAAACGAAGAATTTTGAAGGATTTTTGATTTTGGTATACTTCAAAAGACGGATATTTCCGGCAATGCCGTCACGGGTCTTATTGCGTGTAATAACGCTCTGACCGTAGTTTGTTCCTTTGTACTCATGATAGGTGCTTTTGTCAAAGCGGCAGCCCTGTCCCGGATAAGCGGGGTCAAGTTCGATAATGGAACCGGGGCAGAGGAATGCACCTTTGACCGGCTGATTGGTATACTGCACACTGTACGCTTCACCGGGCATATATCCGTAAGTGACCATACATTTTGCATATCCGAACTGGGCGCCGACGGCGGCATCTTTATTGGGAATACAGTAATCTTCGTAATCGTTGGCATACGACAGCGCCGCAGTGCTTATCTGTTTCAAATTGCTGATACAGCTTGCGGCACGTCCGCGTTCACGCGCACTGTTGAGTGCGGGCAGCAGAATGGACGCCAGAATTGCGATGATCGCGATCACAACGAGAAGCTCAATAAGAGTAAAGCTGTGCTTTACTCCGCCATGGCGGAGTGTCTGTTGTTTCATGTTTGATTTACTTGACATTTCTCTTTCTCCTTTTATTTGACCGTGCTTCAAGGACACTCCATTTTCCTGAGTGGCTCACGGTACAGCATTCTTTTCCGTTCAGCCTTGAAGCAAGTATTTTTACAGTTTCAGCCCCGATACCGGGGGCAAATTTGAATGCGGTAAACTCCGGAACAAGCGTATGATCGTCGCTCGGGGATTCGATCACAAAAAGTTTCTGCGGAACATTTACGGGATTTTCAGCAAAAATCTTCTTCAATCCGACTGCGACCACCTGATCGCAGCAGACGACAGCGCAGCCATCCGGAATTCGGAACAGCTCTTTTTCCTCAGGAGTTTCCGGCAGATAAAGCAGTTCAAAGTCATTATCTTTCCAGACAGAAAGGAACCCTTCCCTGCGCTCTTTATCTGAAGGCATATCGTGTTTGTATTTTTCCTCTATCCAGCAGCACTTGGTGATTTTGCGGCGGTTGAAACTGCGGGCGATAGCCGCACCGCAATCGAAATTGGGATAAGTGACCGCATCGTGGTCAAAACCCTCGTAGCGCTTATCCATAAATATCAGAGGATAGTAATTAGGACGGCGCCGGATGAGTGTTGCCGCCTGTTCGCTGTCGAGTATCGACCAGACGATACAGCCGGAAATGGAAAAGTCGTTGAGTATTTCCTCACAGGTGGCAAGCTGTTTTTCAGGGTCACTGTCACAGGAAAAGAAACAGAGTGAGCAATTCAGCTCTTCCAATCCCCGGTAAAGGGAAATAAACAGCGGCTGCTGAAAAACTTCATCGGAAACATTGTCAAAGACCACCGCGATCTTCCGTCTGGCGGCGTTGGCAGAAGGCAGTTGGATATTTTCAGGAACACTCGTTCCGGTGGAGCGGCGGCGGTCAAGAATATTGCGGCGGCGGTCAAGAATATTGCGGCGGCGCAGTTCGTTGAGCGCTTTGGCAAGGGTGATATGGCTTATGCCCAGTTCAATAGCAAGTTTTTTATCCGGAGGAAACTTTGTGCCGGGCGGCAATTCACCGGATTTTATCATCTCAGTCAATGTGACGATGACCGTCTCGTAAATGGGACGGTTGAAACATTGAAGATTTTCCTTTACCCGGTTAAAATCAGCTTCCACGGTCTGCTATACTCCAAAAACAAGGGGATATACTGTTTACCATACTATACCAATAATATAACACCGCTTTTTGTGCAATGCAAATGAACAGAGTAAAAAAAGAAGAAGTTTTTTTAAGGGGGAAACGCTCTTGATACCCGCTGTGGCGTGCGTGCCGGCATGGGTTCGGTATGCCGTCTGCGGCTTGCGGGCTTTATGGTGCGCCGCTACTGTGATTACTGAGAATACTAAGAACACTAAGAATACTGGTTTTTTATTTGGTGCGGCGCAAAAAGCAGTCTGCGCAGGGTGTTTGCAGACCCACACAAGCCCAACCCCAGTATTCCCAGTATTCCCAAAATTCCCAGTCGGGCTTGCTCCACCCAACGGCTTGCAGAAAGCGGGGTGTTTGCAGACAAAAAAACCGCAGTCTCTTTTCAAAACTGCGGTTTGATGCTTGTAAAAAATTACTTGTCAAGCAGAGCTTTACCGGCTTCCCACACAGAAAGCAGTTCAGCATCAGTAAGTTTTTTACCGTAAATGCGGAAGTTATCCACCGCAAAGTTCTTGTTTGACGGTGTACCGATAGCAAAACGGTTGCAATGTGCAAACTCGGCATTTGAAAGCGGAACCTGCAGTTTGAAACCTTTATACGGCGCGCCGTCATAGCTCAGATAGATCTGTTCCTTATCCCATGCAACCGAAACCATGTGCCACCCCTGACAGAGTTTGGTCAGAGCGGGCGGCTGGAGCAGATGGCGGGCATTTTTCCGCACTTTGGAGTGGAGCAGATAGAGTTCCAGCGGCTGACGGCAGGGGCATGCACCCTCTTTGCCGCTTGCGGTCTGGATCATCAGCAATCCGCCGGCATTACCGATACCCCACAAGCCGACACCTCTGCCGCTTTTCTGACCGTGCCAGTTTTCACCTTTGAACCAGAAAACGATCGTGGCGGGATTGTCGAAGTTGAGGTTGTCTTTGGATTGATACAGCGGACAGCCTGCTTTTTCACCCAGACGGATGGCTTTGCCGGAAACTCCTTCGACAAAGGTCTGAGTTCCGCGGAACTCGGCGGCGGAAGCACGACCGACAGATTTGACTGCCTCGGTGGTGTCGTCGAAGTCGACGGCAAGAGTTATCGAATCATCCAGAGATGCTTCAGCGGCATTGAGTGAGAGAAGTGAAGTGCAAAGCAGTGCGGCAAGAATAAAATGCTTTTTCATAATGATCTGATTCCTTAATTATCATTCCTGCACGCGCCAGAACGGGAAACCGACGCCGTCAGTTCCGCAGTTCTCGCCGTAATACGACAGAGTACTTTCTTTCACTGATTCGACATGACCGTCAAGTTTCAGGATATTGGCACTGTCATTGTGACGGGGATCAACGGCAGCCACACTTTTGGCGGGATAAATGTACGCCGGTGAGAAATAAGCATGATTGATCGTATTGATCACGGAATCAGCAGAATAAGCAACGGTATTGTAGTTTTTGAAGCTTGCAACTTTTCTTGTGCTTGATTCAAACGCATAAGTTGTGCCACTGGAACCGTATCCGCCGGCGACACCATAGCTGAACCAGGGGAAGAGATTGCCCAGAGTTCCGGACGGGTCGCTGAATGAGAACTGCGATGCGGTTGCCTTGGCTTCCACTGATTTTGCGAAACTCGGACAACCGAAAATATCGATGTTTCCGGCATGTACGGCCATCGTTCCCGCCCAACGCAGATGATTGGTGGTGACAGTGGGAGACTGACAGAAACCGGGGATGTAATCATCGTTATCCTGAGTATACATCAAAACAGTGGTTCCGATCTGTTTCATATTGTTGATACAGCTTGCAGTTCTGCCGCGTTCACGCGCACTGTTGAGCGCGGGGAGCAGGATCGACGCCAGAATCGCGATGATCGCGATAACAACGAGGAGTTCGATAAGAGTAAAGCACTGGTGCTTTACTCCGCCATGGCGGAGAGTTGATTTTTTCATTTGTCAGTTTTCCTTTCTTTGTAAGGGGGTTACTTTCTCAAAACTCCAATTTCTTTCAACCAGAAAATCAATTCATTTGCCCACGGGTGCTGATTGCCCAGTCCCAGACCGTGACGGCCGTCATAATATATATGAAGTGCAAAGGGGATTTTGTTCGCCTCAAGGGCGTTGACAAAATCCAGCGCATTGCGCACGGGGACCGAACTGTCGGCAAAGGTGTGCCAGACAAAACACGGCGGAGTATCTTCATTTACAAATCTGTACGCCGCAACATCTTCGATTTTCACATCCGTTCCGCCGATAAGATTGGCGCGTGAGCCGCAGCATTCGCCGTAACGCTTATCCATCGAGGTCTGCGCATAACAGAGAATGGCAAAGTTCGGACGGGAGCTTTTGCGCTCAACCACGTCGGCGGATTTTTCATCACCGAAATCATTTTTCACAGCGGTCATCGCGGCAAGGTGTCCGCCTGCGGATGACCCCATAATGCCGACAAGATCGCTGTTGACATTCCACTTTTTCGCATTGGCGCGCACCAATCTTATCGCGCGTTTGGCATCAAGCTGCGGCGCAGGATAACGGTAGGAACCGTTCTTTTTTGAACCGGTACGGTAACGCAGAACAAATCCGGCAATGCCGTGCTGATTGAGAAATTTGGCGTAATTTGTTCCTTCATGAGCGTAAGCCAGTCCGCTGTACGCTCCGCCGGGGCAGATGATGACCGCCGGAGTGCGCTTGCCGGTATTCGGCGGCAGATAAATTTCAAGAGTGGGGATATCACAGGAATCTTTTCCTTTGGCAAGTGGAGCATCGCCCTCCCAGAGGCGGACTTTTTCCGCTCCGGCAAGGGTGAAGGCAAGCGCCGCAAGGATAAGTGTCAGAACTTTTTTCATTTTGCGACAGCCTCCTTGAATTTTTTCACTTCATCAAGCAAGGCAAAGCCGGTCACGCCGTCAGGTTCAAGATAACTGCCTTCGGTCCACTCGTTCCAAGCATTGATAAAAATCGTTTTCGGGTCATACTTGCTCAAATCGCGGAGCAGTTCCCCGAAACCTTCCGCATCGGGTTCCATTACCGGCAGATAGGGATAACCGAGAACTTCCCACACATCACTCTGAATGGTGCGCGGAGAGGTGTCCCATCCCGCAGTGACTACGGGCAGATAAGGTGCAGGCAGGGTGGTGAATGCTTTATGCGCCAATTCAAGATAGGCTTTGTTGGAGTCTTTATAAGCGACTTTCAAATCCTTTTCCCACAAAGGATGCGGAAAGATGCAGTTGTAACTGGTGTAGCTGTCAAAGCCCGCCTTTGTCGTCCACTCCGCAGTGGTACAGGGTGACGAGGGGGCGTTGTCAAGATTGTCATACCAGACGGAGTTGATGTGAAGTTCGCCCAATCCGGCATCTTTCACCTTTTTGCGGAGCATATCCAGTACTTCGGCACACGCTTCAACGCCGCCCATCTGGGTGATGAAACGGTTGGTGGCGTAGATCGAAAAATAGATTTTGCCATCCAGACGCCAGTAGTTGGGGTGACGGAAATATTTTTCCACGATCATATCCCAGATTTCTGCAACATTCTCTTTGGTATTGTTCCAGCGGTAGAGCATTTTCGGGTGGAAAACATCTCTGCTGCAGGGGTGACGGTCGTACCAGTCATGATTTGCCCACATCAGCGCGAACTTGAAATCTTTGCCCTGAACCGCGGGGAGAAATCCCTCATCCAATGCGCGCTGCAAATAGGGCCCGTCGTACCAGTACCAGTCAAAGATAAATGCGTCGATACCGTAGGCTTTGGCGGTGTCGATCTTCTTTGCCATAACTGCGGGGTCAGCTTCATCCTCATAGCCCCAGACGGGAACTTTAGGCTGCTGATGCCCTTCAAAACGGGAACGGGCGCACTTCATAAGCTCCCACTCCGTCCAATTTCTGCCGTGAACTTCTTCGTTCTTCACATCGGCGTGATAATTCGGAAAATAATATGCTGCGATATCCATCTCTTTCACTCCATAATTGTTCGCTTGATAATTATACTTCAAAATCCCTGTAAAAACCTTAACTGTATCGCAAAATAATAGCACAATTTTGCAAATTTCTTGAAATTTTCAAAAAAATCCCGAAAAAATGATTTGAAATCACATCGTGATTGCTGTAATGTATGGTCATTATGGAAAATGTTGAAAAAATAATCCGTTTCGATCAATTATGGCCGCGCGGCAACTTCCCTGTAATGGTGCGTGACACCTATCAGGATGAGTTCGCCGCCGCTCATGCACATGATTATATCGAAATAGCCCTTGTCCATAACGGCAGGGGAACTCATCTCAACCATTTCAAAGACGGCAAAGTGCTTGCCAACACCATAATCAAAGGGGATTTGTTCACCATTCTGCCCGGCGAAGTCCACTCTTACGCCAACTGCAAATCGTATCTGGTCTACAATCTCTGTATCGGGGTGGATTTTTTCCGCACACTTTATGCCGAAGTGGTGAATCTGAAGTATTACGGACAGTTTCTCACCCCTGAGCGTCCGGCGGAAATAAATCAGCTGCATCTGCTCCCCGGACGTTTCAGCATGGCGGAAGAAAAACTGCGCCGTCTGGCAATGGCGCTGCGTTCGACTTCACCCAGCGCCCTGCTGGCAGTTAAACTTGCGTTGACCGACTTTCTTTTCACCGTTTTCGACGATGACTCCGGTAACTGGAAGCTGCTGGAAAGCACCTTCAACGACCGCCTTTCACAGTCGATAATCCAGATGGAAGAACATCCGGAAAGAAAGTTCGATCTCAAAACCTTCGCCCGTCAGGCAGGAATGAGCTGTTCGGGATTTTCCCACCAGTTCAAACAGGTCATCGGCGTTCCGCCGGGGGATTACTGCCTTTTCCTCAAACTGGATAAGGTACGCAAGCTCCTGGAAAATAAATCGCTCAGCATGACCGAAGTTGCCCTGAACTGCGGATTTTCCGACAGCAACTACATGATACGCTCATTCAAAAAACGTTTCGGCATCACTCCGGGCAATTACCGCACCAATCTGCTGCAGATCGACAGGTGAAAACGGGAAAACACTCGCGCGGCGTGCGGGCTGACACGCTCTTGATACCCGCTGTGGCGCACTGTCCGCAGGGGGCGCCGCTAACTGTGATAACTAAGAATACTCCTATGAGAGACTAAAAATCAAGTGTTTTTTGAAAAAAAGTGGAAAAAAAGTGTGATAATCAGCGGAAGATGATTACAAAATACTGCTTTTGTCTTACTCCTATTCGCGTTCAAT
>SUWE01000091.1 GCA_015061615.1 Lentisphaerota bacterium | reverse complement strand
GGATAAGTACGGATAGGTACGGATAAGTATTGGTGCGGCGCATAACAAGCTCTTTACTCCGTACTCATCCGTAAACATCCGTACTCATCCGTATCGGGCAAAGCTCCTCCCAGCGGTTTGCAGAAAGTGGCTTGTCTGCAGACAACGCTCGGTATACCCGCTGTTGCGCGCGGGCTTTATGGTGCGCCGCCTTGTACGGATAGGTACGGATAAGTACGGATAGGTACGGATAAGTATTGGTGCGGCGCATAACAAGCTCTTTACTCCGTACTCATCCGTAAACATCCGTACTCATCCGTATCGGGCAAAGCTCCTCCCAGCGGTTTGCAGAAAGCGGCTTGTTTGCAAACTTTACATTCTCACCAGAAATATTCCTGCGACGATCGCAACAAAGGCGGCACTCTGGCTCAAAGAAAGTTTTTCACGGTACTTCAATGCGGCATAAAGGGCAAAAAGCAGAATCAATGAACTGCATCCGACAGGGTAAACTATTCCACTCTGATTGCGTTCACTCATAAGATAGAGAGCAGGCAGAAGAATACAGTACGATGCCACCGCTCCGATACCCCAGTAAATACTGTTTTTCCAGCACTTTTTCACCGCATCGGCAAACTTTACGGGGGAAAAGAAAGAGAATACCGCAAAAAGAACAACTGCGGCAAACTGGATTATCATCGCACCTGTCATGGATGAAAGCTGCTGACTTTTTTCCAGCTGGGCAGGAACTGACGTAGCAATTTGCGACGAACCGATTATCAGCATGGCGGCAAATGCCGTCATAAGCCGTTTTGCGGAAAGAGTTGCTCCTGTTGCGCCGGAATCCGCACTTTTTTTGAGCGAAAGAAAGCAGACCGCTCCGGCAATAAGCAGCAGACCGGCACCGCTTGCGATCGTGAGTTTTTCACCCCAGAAAACAATGCTCCAGATATAAGGCAGAACAAACGCAAGCTGAGGAATGGCAAAGGCAAGCGCGCGTCCGCCCTGTTTGAGATTGTACATGGCAACCGCCTGCCCCAGACTGTTGAGCAGGGAACCTCCGGCAAAACAAAGCAGTGCGGTACGGTAACACGGAGCAAAAATATCCTCCATGCCGCAGGCAAGATTTATTCCCAGAAAAATCAGCGAAGCGCACACCGTTCCAAGCAGAAAAAAGTGAAATATCGAAACTCCCTGCGCTCTGGCATTGGCAACAACGACACCGACCGCCGCCCATACCAATCCCAGCAGCGGCAGAAGAAGATAATCCCAGCCCATAAAAATCCTCCTTTACAAACAGGGATATAATATAACTCCTGAGTCTATTTTTTTCAACAACGGGTTGAAAAATCACTTTTCACAGTGTATACTAAAAAAAACTCTGGTACGTTGAAAAAAGGAAAAATAAAATGAAAGTATCCATAATCACCGACCTTGAAGGTCCCTGCGGAGTTTACGGCAAATCCGACGGTATCGGTAACGCCATCGGCAATCCGGTTACAGCAGGTCAGGCACTGGTAAATGAAGTCAATGCAGTCTGCCGCGGTCTGGTTTCCGCAGGAGTCGATGAGATCGTCGTGTTTGACGGTCACGGTGCGGGCAACAGCATAGATATTTTCAAACTCCACCCCAAAGCGCATTTGATGCAGTTCGGCTTTCTCGGTCCGATAGGTTTTTTCGATGCCAGTTACGATGCGGTCATCCAGCTTGGCACTCACGCTATGCAGAACTCCAACGGCTACCTCTGCCACACCTTCAACAGTCACGGCTACACTGAGTTGCGGCTCAACGGTGAACTTATCGGTGAAATCGGGGTGTGTTCACTTCTGGCGGCGTACTTCAAACTGCCGACCATTCTCGTTTCCGGCGATGATGTCGCCTGCCGCGAAGCGCGGGAGTTCCTCGGTGACAAGGTGGAACTGGTTCCAACAAAGGCTTCGATAAACCGCTATTCGGCAGTGAATTATCCGCCGCAGGCAGTTTATGCGCAGCTGGAACGCGCCGCACGCAGTGCCATCGAACACCTTGATGAGATACCTGTTCCGGTGATTCCGGAAAATATTGAGATGACCTTACAGCTGATGTGTCCGAATCAGGCAAGAAATTTTGCCATCGCCGGCAATGAGCAGACCGACGAAAGAACAGTGCGTTTCACCGGAAACGATTTCGTCGATATCTGGGCGCAGTGCAACGGTTACAATCCGGGAACCCACAACAAAACCTACGGAATTTCCCCCGATTGGGTACTGCCGCACCCGCTTGCCGAAGATGCGTTCAGGGAATTTGCCGCCAAATATTGACAACTGCACTTGTATTAACGCACAATGATGTTATATTAATGAAGAATATATTTTTTCAGGATTTATTATTGTGCTTGCAAGGCTTTTGAAACATAAAGGATTCGATTTGCCCCCGTGGGTGAATTGGAAAACGGTATTGATAACTGCATTGACAGTTACAATCCTTTCTTCCGGCATTGCCGTGTGGCTGAATTATCTGCCGTCCCGGGATGTTGCGACCCGTTATGCGCCTATGGCGGAGGCATTTGCAGAAGGCAACTGGTATTACGCCTTCCATCCGCGCGTACCGCCGCTGCAGGTGATTTGCGGCGGAGTCATCGCATGGATACTCCGCTGTAACGGTTTTGTTGCACTTAAAATCGCTTCCGCACTCTGGTTCACCGGCAGTATACTCCTCTGCTTTGCCCTGTTCAATGCGGCGGCAAAGGAGCGGAAAATGAGTGCGGCGCTGGCGGCACTCTGTCTGGCATTTTATCCGTATGCGTTCCACATGGGCTACTCCGGATTGCGGGAATCGGCAAAAACTTTTCTGCTTCTGCTTACCGCTTACGGACTTGTGAAGATATACAACTGCGTCAAATCATACTCCGGCTTCATCTGGCTCGGTCTGGGCTGCGCTCTCAGTGCGGTGAACCGTCAGGAAACGATACCGCTGGCGTTCTGCTGTCTCTTTTTCGGAGCGGTGGAAGAATCCCTTGCCGGAAAATTCCCCCGCAAAATCGTTATTCCGTCGGCAATCACCTTTATTTTTCTTCTGGGCAACACGCTGATAAACCGGGTGTTGTTCAATGTAAATCTGCCGGACTGCCGTCTGGAACACCTGTGCAAAGATTATTTCGGAACTCTCCCCACGCTGAGCGGATTCTGCATTGTTACACTCGCTTTGCTGATCATGGTTCCGGTCGCCGGATTTCTGGCGGTGAAACTTTTCCAAAAAGTGCATTACGCATGGTTCTTCGGAGCGGCGGTACTCTTTGTCACCGCAACTTCGATATGGCGGAGTCAGGGAGCTTCTGCCGGAGAAATATGGGAATATCTGGATTCTCTAGGCAAGGGATTCTACCGTTTTGCCGGATTGTTCGCCTTCCTTTCAATGATTTACCTCATCTGCCGCAACCGTTTGAACCGTGCGGAACTGTGGATATTGGCGACCGCTTTTGCCGCGGCGGTGCTCAGCATCGGACTGATACATACCGTTGACAAAGCACTGGTCGTTCCCAGCCGCTATCTCTTTACCGGAATGCCGCTTCTGTTCGGTGTGATGCTGATGGGGATAAAGGAGCTTTTCGACTTCATCGCCGGATTTGCCGGCAGACTTCCGGCGCAAATACTTTCCATACTGCTCATCTGCGGAGCGATTTTCGGTCTGACCACCCACATGACCCAGCCGCTGCGCCGCCAGCTCGGCAGAAAAAGGAATCAGGTCATACGCAGTATGATTATGGAACTGTCAGAAATACTGCGGAAAGATTATAAAGGTCCGGCGAAGCGGAAAGCGGCATATTTCCCGCTGATATACAACAGCTGCAAGGCGCCGAAAGTGTACTTTTACGATGATGACAAAGTGTGTGTGGTCTCATACTTTGCCGGAGGCAGTCCGGCGCTCTTCCTCTTTGAAGCGGACTACTATATCGGCATTTCCGGACCGCCGGAAAACCGCAAAGGAGTCCTCATCGGCAAAGTAGTCACACAGGAACTCACACTGCTGGTTTGGAGACTGGAAAAATGACCTCGATTTTTGCATCCGGCAGACTGCGTTCATTCTCACTGCTTTTTTCCGATATCGTTTCGGTGTCGCTGGCGATTTTCTGGGGATTTTACTCCTACTGGCTCTGCGGAGCAAAATATGAAATGACCATTGCGCTGAAAACTTGGCCCATCGTATTGATGATCGTGCTTTTCAATATTGCCGGCAGACTCTACTGCGGCAACCTCATCTATCCGGGACTGGTGATAAATCCGGTGGAAGAACTGCGCCGTCTGCTGATTTCCGCGATCGGCAGTTTTCTTCTCTTTTTCGCATTTCTGACTCTGACCAGAGAGAATCTCTACTTTTCCCGTCTGGCGCTGATAATATCCACCTTTCTGAGTCTGGTAACGCTGCCGGTGGGCAGGATCGTCACCCGCTACATATTGTGGAGATTCCGCATGGCATACATTCCGGCGGTGATCACGGGAGACCTTGAACTGGCAAAGAGCGTCATTGAACGTATGCAGGCAGATGATTACTGCATCCTGAAAGTTTACGCAGGCAGCTGCGGCGGCAGCTGCGGCGGGGGGATACCCGACCTTTCAAAGGATGAACTGCTGGAATTTGCCCGGAAAAAGAATATCAACTACCTCATTTACTGCAACAGCGGCACGGAGTATGACGAAGCTACCCACAGTTACATGCCGGAATTTCTGCATGTTCTGGTGGTGAACAAGACGGCGCGTTTTCCGGTATTGTGGTCATATCCGGTGAGTTTCTACCACTATTTTTCCTTTGAAGTGGGCAACCGCATGCGCCGCAAAGGAGTCCTGCTTCAGAAAAGAATACTTGAAGTTCT
Source organism: Lentisphaerota bacterium (assembly GCA_015061615.1). GTDB lineage: Bacteria > Verrucomicrobiota > Lentisphaeria > Victivallales > Victivallaceae > UBA1784. Next base: position 975 of record SUWE01000091.1, on the reverse strand, counting down.
GCTGGCGGTCATCGGGATAATACTGGCTTTTCTGCCGGGAATAATTCTGGCGATACTGGTGAAATTATCCAGTGAAGGTCCGGCATTCTACCGGGCAAAACGGCTGGGAAAAAACGGTAAGCCGATAAGTGTGCTGAAGTTCCGGACAATGATCCACAAAGCCGATCAGGAGCTGGAAAGGATACTTTCTGAAGACCCCGAACTGCGGGAGGAGTGGGAAGCAAAATTCAAACTTGACAACGACCCGCGAGTGACCCGTGTCGGACGTTTTCTGCGCAAAACAAGTCTCGATGAACTGCCGCAGTTCTGGAATGTCATAAAAGGAGAAATGTCCCTTATCGGTCCGCGCCCGATAGTTCCGGCGGAAGTGAAATATTACGGAAAAGATTATGAGACCTTTGCCAGTGTCAAACCGGGCATCACAGGGTTGTGGCAGGTTTCCGGCAGAAGCAGTACCGACTATGTTGACCGTGTGGAACTTGATGTATTTTACGTCAACAACTGGTCGATCTGGATGGATTTTTACATTATGTTTGCCACTATAAATGCCGTGTTGCTCCAGCGGGGAGCAAAATAAGCCGGCGGTGCGCAGCACCAAACTGCGCGTAAGCGCTCAAGAGCAGCTTGCGAAGCAAGCGTGAAAAGTTTTTGCAAGGGGTATGGGGGAGCTTTTTACAAAAAGCGCCCCCATAAAAAGCGCGAAGCGCTCAGCCGTGCGCAGCACCAAACTGCGCGAAGCGCTCAGCTGTGCGCAGCACTAAACCGCGCGTAAGCGCTCAGCCGTGCGCAGCACCAAACCGCGCGAAGCGCTCAAGAGCAGCTTGCGAAGCAAGCGTGAAAAGTTTTTGCAAGGGGCATAGGGCTGAGCGCAAAACCTGATGTTTTGCGGCGGTCTCTTTTCAGCGTAAAATAAATTCACTTGGAAGGATTGGCAGGCAAAAAAATCCATTGCTCAAAACTGATGTTTGAGCAATG
>SUWE01000020.1 GCA_015061615.1 Lentisphaerota bacterium | reverse complement strand
GAACGCGAATAGGAGCAAGACAAAAGCAGCTTTTTAGAATCATCTTTCGCTGATTATCAACTTTTTTACGATTTTTTCGCAAATAAAACTTGACAAATAGTCTCTCATAGGAGTGAAGCCTTCCGCCTACGCCAAGGCTGCGGCGGGACAAGTGCGGCTTCGTTTTTTGTGCCCAAGGGCACAAAAGTGGTGGTAATTCCAGTGCAAAACGTAGAAATTCTATTTTGCCGCAAAAGTACTTAAAACCAAGCTAATCAATAGAACAAGGAATTCGGGCAATATTCAATACGCTTGCCAGAGCCGATTCGCCGACAATATTGCCCACCGCCACCGTATCCACGGTGCTGTAAAGCTGCTGCAAAACTGCTCCTGCCAAAAGCGGCAATGAAAACTTGATTATATGCACCCAGGGCCGCCCCTGAGTCATTGATACAACTGCCATAAACTTTTACTTTACCGCCTTGATTGCCGGAGCTGCCGGGTAAGCGGGTTTGCCTTTGCCGAAAACCGAAAAGTCAGCAAAACAAGCGTAAATAATGCCGATAACAATAATCAGCACCACCGCAGCGGGGCAGGCAAATTTCCACGGAGTAAGGTCAGTAGCTTTGGCATCTTCATCAGCAAAAGGTACTTTCTGCGGCGCGATCTTGCCCCACAAGAGCATCGCAATCACCATCAGCGCAAAAACGATTGCCACAAAGTGGAACTGCCCCACTGCCGCCGCCCACTCTTTTACCGGCGAAACAAAATAACCCAATCCGTTGAGGATCATACCCAGAATCAGCACCGTATTGGCTGCCGCCGTCGGTACTTTTCGCGTATTCATAGCCACCACCACCACCGCCAGCAGCGGAATGAAGGTCAAACCGTTCATACTTTGCAGATAGCCGAAAATACTGCCCGCTTTCATCAGCATCGGCGCGATTATGATTGAAGCAATAGTGACGATAAACCCAAAAATCTGCCCCATTTTAACCACCCGCCGGTCATCGGCAGTACGGTTGATCCAGCGTTTGTAAATATCCAGACTGAACAAAGTACAGGTGCTGTTGAGTACGCTGTTGAAGCTCGAAAGGATCGCCCCCAGCAATACCGCCGCAAAAAATCCTTTCAGCGGCGCAGGCAGCACCAGATTGACCAATGCGCCGTAAGCCTTGTCGGAAGCCGCCATCCCGGTATCGGGATTGACGGGAATATTGAGCGTTCCTTTCATAAAAAGCATTGCCGCAATCATACCGGGAATCACCAGATAGATCGGGCCCAGCAGTTTCAATGCCCCGGTCAGCAGAACGCCTTTCTGACCTTCAGCAAGCCCTTTGGCACCCAAAGTACGCTGAATGATCTGCTGGTTGGTGCACCAGTAAAAAGTGTGGATCAGCAATATACCGGTAAAAAGTCCGAAAAAGGGTGCTTCGCTGTCATTTGCCCCCAGGGAATTGAGCCGGTCGCCGCTCTGATTGAAAAATTTTTCCACCCCCGCTGAAAAACCGCCGTCGCCCAGCACAGTAAAGGAAAAGTAGGAAATCAGGAATCCGCCGATAAGCAGACCAATGCCGTTGAGCGTATCCGATACCGCACAGGAGCTCAAACCGCCGCAAAGCGCGTAAGCTCCGCCGATGATCGCCACGACCACCACAAGTATATAAAGCTGAGTCACTTCATTTTGAACTCCAATGATCTGCCCCAGGTCAAGAATATCAAGCATTCCCCGCGCCCCGGTATAAAGAATGATCGGCAGCAGGATCACCACATAAGAGAACAGCACCACAAAGTTGCAGATGGCTCCCGTAGTTTCATTGAAGCGCAAACGCAGATATTCCGGCACGGTGGTAACGCCGGAGCGGAGAAATTTGGGCAGGAACCAGAGTGCCATCAGCACCAGAGCGACCACCGCCACCACTTCCCACGCCATAACCGCCATACCTTCTTTGAATGCCGAACCGTTCAACCCCACCATCTGTTCGGTGGAAAGGTTAGTCAGCAGCAGCGAACCGGCGATCACCGGAAAAGTAAGGCTGCGCCCGGCCAGAAAGAATCCCTCCCGGGAACTGGTTTCGTGTTTGCGGACAATCAGCCAGGTACCCACCGCCACCAGCGCGGTAAAAAGCAGAAATGATGCGATCGTTACAATAAACATAAATTTGCCCTCTGTTTATCAGGTTTATAAAATTCTCTGTTTAACTTTTAATTTACTGTATTTGAAGCAAAAAGCAAGTTTTATCCGTCAAATAGTAATGTAAGGAGTTGAAATATTTGCAAATATACTCCGGCGGGGTATATTAAAATCAGCAAAAAAGGCGATTTCTTACTGGGGGACCCCCCCGAAAAACACAAAACCCCAAGGGTGTGTCCCTTGGGCGGAAATTTATAGAAATGGTGGCCGGTCCCAGAATCGAACTGGGGACACGGGGATTTTCAGTCCCCTGCTCTACCGACTGAGCTAACCTGCCACTCTGCGTTATCAAAATTGGAGCGAGTGACCGGAGTCGAACCGGCGACAATCACGTTGGCAACGTGATGCTCTACCAACTGAGCTACACTCGCACTTTTTCTTGCAACATTTCTTAATATATCATTCTTATACCGCTTTGTCAAGCCGCTTTTTGTTTTTTTTACGCTTTTTTCACTCCTTTGTGCGTTTCTGGTGCCAAAACAGCTGCAACGAATTCCATACATTATGGTATATCACATAAAATATCGTCCCCAATGCCGCCGCTCCTGAAGCGTACTCCAACGCCAGAAATACCACAAATGTCGTGTTCTTCTGTCCCAATATCTGGCTCGACTCGTGTTTATACCGCTTCGACAGCAAACCGCCTATCGAAAAATTTGCAGCGCATATCACCAGCGATATCAACATCATTCCGCCGATCATCCACAGCGAACCTTCCGCATTCTTATCGTAGTAATCCCTCGCTATCGCCGCCATTATAAACAATGACATTGACCACAATATCAGCGACACATTTTTCAACGGCGCTATGTAATTCAATATCCGCGGCAGGAATTTCCGCGCTCCCTGCGCCAGTATCAGCGGCAAGCCGATCACCGTTCCCAGAGAATACAGCACGTTGAAAAAGAACTCCGGACTGAAATTTCCCGTCGTCAGCGGCAGCAATCCGGTCAACGCTGCGGATATTCCCACATTCGTTATCACAAATCCCGTCACGGCAAAGCCCACTTTGCCATCCAGCAATGATATTATCACCGCCGCCGCCGCTGCTGTCGGAGCTATCCCCGTAAAAAATGCCGATTGCGCCAATATCATATTTTCCGGAAATATCAGCCGCAGAAGGAAAAACGGCACGACACCCATCAGCACATTCACTGCCAGTACATAAAAATGTTCCCGGCACGGTTTCAAATCCGCAAATTTCACCTGAAGCAAATTCAGAAATATCATCACAAACAGCGCCCAGCGGATGAAATTCACCGGCGGCGATGCCAATTTTCCCGCCTCCGGAACAAACACTCCGGCTATCAGCGGAACTACCAGCATCAGCGGCCGTATCAGCTTTTTCATTTTCGCTTTTTGCTCCTGAATCATTCTGCAAAGAAAAGAGCTGCCGCACTCCCGTCACAGGTTTTGCAGCAGCCCTTCCATTTCCGGCAAAATTACTTGATGAATCCGGTCAGGTCTTTGATTCCGCCCTCTTTGATGGAGGTAAAGACCGCGTCGCCGATAGCGATCGCGCGCAGACCGTCAACAGATTTGGCAAGGATATCATATTTGCGGTCGGGATTTTCACCGAGGAAGATATCTTCCAGAATCAGCGGGTCACCGCCGCCGTGACCGCCTTCTGCCGCCGCGATATTGATGCGTTCACGGCCTTCAAAGATCGGGAAGTAATCAATATACTGTCCATCGGTATGGATTTTGGGCAGCCAGTGACCAACACCGCCGAACTCGGTGGTTTCCAGACGGCCGCGGGTACCGTTGATCGCCAGATGATAACCTTCATACGGGGTGGAGAAGTTCGCGGAGTAGTTCAGCAGCACGCCGTTGCGGTACTTCACGTTGGCAATAAAGGTATCGTAAATGTTGATCTTGGAGTCGAACATGCACATGTGCGGGCTGTAATCGGTGTAACGCTTCTCTTTGCCGTCAAACGCATTGATGTGGTCATCTTTGACAAAAATGGAGGAGTTGCGGGTCGCCCAGCGTGCCTCATACGCACACTTCATCATTTCCGGACAGCTCGTGCAGTCTCTGCCGTCTTTTTTGGAGGGATTGAACTCCGCATCCGGACCGTAGTGGTTCAGCGCGCCGAAAGCGTGTACCGCTTCAGGAACTCCGTCGACCCACCAGTTGACCAGGTCGAAGTGGTGGCTGGATTTGTGAATGGAAAGACTTCCGGAATTTTCACGCATGCGGTTCCAGCGGTGGAAATAGCTTGAGCCGTGACGGATATCGATATACCAGTTCAAATCAACGTGGGTGACTCTGCCGATCTTGCCGGCGAGGATCAATTCACGCAGTTTGCGGTGAACCGGATTGTAGCGGTAGTTGAAGGTGCAGATGACTTTGCCTTTGGATTTCGCTTCGGCTTCCATCACGCGCAGGGCATCGGCGGTGTTGGTGGTCATCGGTTTTTCGCAAATCACATCCAGACCCAGTTCCAGACCTTTGAGAACATAATCAACGTGGGTGCAATCCATGCTGACAACGAAAAGGGCATCGGGTTTGGTCTCTTCGATCATCTTGTAGAAATCGTCAGCAAGATATTCGGGAACATCTTTGCTTTCAGGAACCTGATCTTTGCAGATCTTGAAACGCAGCGGGTCGATATCGAGCATACCGACGAACTCTGCACAATGTTTGAACTCTCTCACCATCGGCATAATGTACATGCCGATCGCACGTGCGGATACACCGCAAACTGCATAACGTTTCTTTTCCATTTTTACAACTCCTGTTTGAAAAGTAAAACGACTTTACAAAGCGTTTAAGATAAAATACACCTAACTCCTGATTTTTTCAAGAGTAACAGACCATTTTAACAGCAATATTTACCACAACTTATTTTTTTCTTATCAAATATGCGGAAAAAATGTTTTTTCCGCTTTTATTACCGAACAGGTACAAGTGACCTTCTTCGTGGATAACGTCCCCGTTTTCCCCGGTTTTCCACCCGGAGTTTTCCAGTATTTTCTGAAACTCCGGATAATCCCGGCAGTGCAGGATCACCAGCGCTGTTTTCAGACCGTCTGATTCACGCAAAAATCCTTCTTCATTTTCAGCGTTGTACACTCTGCCGGAAACATCCATGTAACACAGCGCCTGCGCCTCCGGCGCATCGTTGAAAAAAATCACCTTGCCGGGCTTTGCCTGCTCTGCCAGCTGACCGCATTTCTGCCAGAATGGTTTACCGGTACGGTACTCACCCAATGCGGGGATACCGATAGCGAAAACGGCGATACAAAGGCATGTCCATGCGAGAATATATCCGCTCCAGCTGCCTCTCATGCCGCTGTATTTTTCCACCGCGCTCGTGCCGCCGGTGTCGAACACCAGCGCTCCGAGTGCAAGCAATCCCAATACCGGGATGGCGAACATTATCCAGCCGGGCATCGACGTATTGAAAATCATATCCCACAACGGGAATACCACAAAGACCGAAACCGCAAAGGAGCCGGCGACGGCGGCGCCCCACCGCATCGTCATCACCATGATATCCTGATATTTGCCGACGACCGTTTTTCCGGTGACTCCGCCGGAAGCGATCATGATGAACAGCGGCAGCTGGCACAACTGGAACTGCCACCGTCTTGAGGGGAATACTCCCGTAAGCATAAACATTACCGCCGCCCCCCAGAGCAGAAAGCGGTGTTCTGCGGAAAGTTCTTTATACTTCCGTATCATCCAATACACCGTAAATCCCGCAGGCAGTATCCATGGAAAAATCAGCCGCGGCAGATTGACAAGATGCCTGCCGTAATCAAACGCACTCAAGGGTGCATAACATGTCTGCGCAAATGACTCAAGAAAACTGCACTTGAGCTGATGCAGAAAACGCAACGCGTACTCAACCGGTGCAATTCCGGGATGCCACAACAGCAAAAGCGATATCATCAGCGCGCCGGCAACTCCTGCCAATGCTGAAAAGACGGTATACCGGCTGAAAAAATTCCCTTTCCACCGCGGATATGCGGCAACGATAACCCCCGGCAATGCAAGAATAAAGTGCGATCCCCACCACATACTGCCGGAAAATACCAGAAAGAAAAACAGTGTTTGCACAATAAACGGAAAATTTTTCCGGTACAGCAGTACGGCACACCAGATGCTCCACGCGGCAAGAAAGATGTAATTCCCCGCATTTCTGCCCCAGTAAATAAATCCGTATGAACCGATAAGCATCCATCCGGCACAGCACATTGCCCGTCTGCCGAATATCTCATCGGTAAGCAGCATCGTGCCGGAAAGCAGCAGCAGTGCCGGAATCATGGAAAACACCCGCCATGAAAATTCGGAATTCCCCAGCAGCAGTGCCGGAAGCATTTGGATACGGCACAGCCACAACTGGATAAATGAATCCGGCGGAAAAGTTCTGTCAACAGCAAAAATATCCTTGCCGTCAAGCAGCAGACGGATACTTTCCGCACTGCCGCCTTCACTGCCCAGCAGCGGATTTTTCCCCAGAATCAGCAGCAATACCGCCGCCGCACTGAAAAATATCAGCCAGACAGAACGGCGCAGCGGTATTGACTCCGGCGACAAATCCAATTCTGTATGATTGATATCCATTTTGTCAGCATCCTTTTTCCGCGGATTTAACCTCTTCCCAGAACCGGTCAAAGGTTTGAGGATCACTGTGTTCAAGTTCCATTCCGGAAACACGGAAACGCTCTTCCATTGCACGGAAACGGCGCTCAAACTTCATATTCGCCTTGCGTAAAAGTTCCGAAGCACTGCCGCGTTTGCGGAACCGTATCAGATTTATCACCGCAAAAAGCAGATCCCCCAGTTCTTCATCGACCGCATCTTCGTCGCCGGAATCCAGTGCGGAACGCACTTCGGCAGTTTCTTCAGCGATTTTATCGGCAACGGAAACGGGATCCTGCCAGTCAAAACCGGTTTTTGCCGCCTGCTTTTGCAGTTTTTCCGCACGTTCAAGCGGGGATAAACAGGGTTTTACGCTGTCAAGGATGGATTTTTCTTCTCCGGTTCCGGCATGTTCCTGCGCCTTGATTTTCTGCCACAACGCGGCGACTTCTTCCGCATTGGATGCTGATTCACTGCCGAAAACATGCGCATGACGGCGGATCATTTTGTCGATTATCTGCCGCCACACATCCGCCATGGTAAATTCACCTTTTTCCTCCGCGACAACGACCTGAAACAGCAGATTCATCAGCACGTCGCCGAGTTCTTCACAGATATTTGCCGTATCGTCTTTGTCGATAGCGTAGATAAGTTCGGCACATTCGCCTTCCAGATGACGCACCAGCGAATGCCGGGTCTGTTCCCTGTCCCACGGACAGCCGTCAGGCGCCCGCAAACGGCGCAGAATGGCAAGCAGGGAGTCGGCTTCAGGCGGATATTTTTCCATCAGAACGAGAATCCGACGTTGAAGTGGATACGGAATTTGCTTTTGAGGTTTCTCTGACCGCGCAGCACCGGATACGCAATATCCAGCTTCAGCGGAGCAGGGAACATCGGCAGTTTCAGCCGCAATCCGTAACCGGCACCGATGTTGATGCTGGAAAAGTCCATGCTGTACGCATTGCTCCACGCATCACCCGCGTCGATGAACGCCGCACCGCGCAAGGGTCCCCAGATCGGGTGCGACACCTCAGCGCTCAGCACGAGCATCGTCTGACCGCCGATATTTTTGCCGTTGACGATCCTGCCGATTGAACGGTGTTCAAAACCGCGTACCGAACCGCTGCCGCCGAGGAAGTACCGTTCATAAACCGGAACATCATCATGCGTATTGAATCCGGAAACCACACCGATCTTGCCTGAAAGCGACAGTACGATCGCTTTATCAAAGAAACTTGTATGGTAACTGCCCTTGGCTTCAAGCCGGTAGAAATCGCTGCTGGAACCGAAAATCCGCGGTGAGATCGCACCGTACAGACTGACATAGTAACCTTCGGTCGGATCGACAAGGCTGTCACGCGTATCGCGCGCAAGGTGCAGTGACACCTGACTGACCAGCGACGAGCCGTTGTAATCCTTCTCTTTGAAGTAGTATTTAAGCGAGCTTGAGACCCGGTGGACGCGCACGACTTCAAATTTATATCCGAGGTTCACCGTGGTGAAATCGTCAAATATCTTGCGCTGAAGCGATGTTCTGGCACCGATGCGCGATTCATCCCATTCATCGTACTCCGACGTATTCATATATGCGGACAATTCAAATCTCAGCGGCAGATCAAAGAGCCACGGTTCGACAAAATCGACATTGAATCCGGCATCGTCGATTCCGTACAACGCCTGGATACGCAAACGCTGACCGCCGCCGTAGAACCAGCTGCCCGGATCGGTGATATCAAAGTTGTTGCTGGAAATTTCCGCCATTCCGAAGAAACTTGTCACATCGGATACACCCGCACCGATGCGGAAGTTGAAACGTTCAGGTTTTTCTTCGACAGTTATCCGCAAATCCTTCTCATCAAGAGAGTCGGCATTGACGGTCTCCGCTTCGACTTTGTTGAAATAGCCCATATTCATCAACCGTTTGCGGCTGACTTCGATGCGGCGCGAAGCGGCAGGATCGCCCGGATGGATCGCAAGTTCGCGGCGGATAACCTTTTCTTTTGTTCCCGTATTGCCGATGATATCAATGTTGCGGATATGGTATTTGCGGCCTTCGTTGATCTTGAATTCGATCGAAACTTTGCTGTTGGGGAAGTCGGTGCTTTTCACCGGTTTCACACTCAAATCCGCATATCCGTCGGTATCATACAGCGCTCCGATGGCTTTGATAGTGGCGTTCTCTTTTTCCAGAGAGTAAATTTCGCCGCTTTTGAGCATTATCTGCCCTTCGATGATCTCATTTTTGATGACGTTGTTTCCGGAAATCGTGATCTTGTCAACGGTGTAAGGTTTGCCTTCTTCAAGAATAAAGTGCAGATCGACAAACTCCGGATCATCGGAAGTCTGGGTGATCTTCACATCTTTGACTTTGAAATCGAGGAAACCTTTGTTGTAATACAGTTCGCGCACTCTTGCCCGGTCGGCATCAAGCTCCTTGCGGTCGAGCATTCCCTGATTGAGATGGTCGTTGACAAAAGGAACAATGTTCCACAGACTGTACCGGTTGAAAAGCACCTGACGCAATTCACGCGCCGAGTACGCGGTGTTGCCCTCGAAGGTGACATTATTGACTTTCAAACGGAGATTTTCTTCGATTTTCAGTGTAACGGTCACTCCGCCTTTGCCGTCGGGCTTAACTTCCGGCGGGGGGATGCGGACATCGGTATAACCTTTGCCGTGGTAGAACTTGCGCAGATTTTCCACCGACTGACTCAGCGCTCTGCTGCTCAGACGCTCACCGTCGGCAATGGTCAGTTCGCCCTGCAAATCTTTGGTGGAAAACTTCTTGTTGCCTTCGATCCTGAAAACGGAAATCAACGGTGACGGTGTGATTTTATAGGTGATCTCGATCTTGCCGTCCGGCAGTGTGCGGTATTCGGAAACGGCGTTGGAGATCTTCCCTGTCTTGTAAAGATTTTTCAAATCCTCATCCATGTGTTCCGCTTTGAACTCCATTCCCGGACGCAATCTCAACGCGACCTGCAAAAGCTCCTGCGGAACCGGATTTTTTCCTTCCTGCACAAACTTCACAGCACCGACCTCCGCGGCGGTGAGCATCAACGCCCAGCAACCGGCAAGCGACAGTGCCGCTTTGAAAAACTTTCTGCTAAACATAATTCATTCTCCCAGATATTTTCAACAGAACAAACTGTATACTTTCCACACCATTTTTCTGCGCTTGACGGTAAAGCGCTTATGTACCGCGGGAAACAGGAATTTGCTCCGGCTCCCACACAACACTTCCCCGCATCAAGCTCAAATGTCACGCAATAAATTGCGCGACTTCGCTTTCGGCGGCGACCAACGTTCCGCCGTCGGATCACGCCTCCGCACGACGGAGAACGGGTTATTTTTTCTTCTATTTTTTCTTTTTTTCAGGCATCCCCGCCCGGAGCGTACTCTCTGCCCACCGGCGGCGCCGCCTCAAACAGCATTCGTGACGGGAAGAAATTCAATTTCACCACCCCCGTCTTACCGTTACGGTTCTTCTCAACGATCAACTCCGCTTCCGTACTCGCCCCATCCGGCAGATTCTTCGCATCATCACGGTTGCGGTGCAGGAACGTCACGATGTCCGCATCCTGCTCGATCGCTCCTGATTCACGCAAATGCGCCAGCTTCGGTCTCGCATTCGCACTGGAGTTCTTGTCGATTTCACGGTTCAACTGCGCCAGCACCAGCACCGGAATATCCAGATCTTTTGCCAGTTTCTTGATTCCTCCGGATATCTCCGCCACTTCCTGCTGACGGCTGTCAATACGCGCATCGGCGTGCATAAGCTGCAAATAGTCAATGACTATCAGCTGAATATCATGCTCATTTTTCAACCGTCTTGCCTTCGCTCTCAACTCCGAGATCGTCAAGCCGCCGGTCGGGTCTATAAACAACTGCGCATCGCGGATATTCGTCACCGCATCGGTCAATTTCACCATATCCGTATCGTTGAACGCTCCGTTCCAGAATACACTTTCAGGGATACCGGACTCCGCACACAGCAGACGGCGCGCGATCTGATTATCGGTCATTTCCAAACTGAAAAACGCCACCGGACGGCGGTTCGCCCCTTTGATCGCCACATTGGAAATTATATTCAAACCCAAACTCGTTTTGCCGATTGACGGTCTTGCCGCCAATACGAACATTTCCCCTTTTTTCAGCCCTCCGGTAAAATCATCCAAAGGCGCATAGCCGGTGGGAATACCGACCTCTATATTCCGGTTCTGGATATCCATAAGCGTCTGGAACTCCTGCGCCACCAGCATCCGCAAGTCGCGTATCGTTTCCGTTGCTCCGGCAGTTCTTATTTTGTAGATATCCGTCTCGATTTCTTCAACCAGTTTGTCCGGATCAGCATCGTTGTCGTAACACTTTATCAACGCTCCGGAACAGGCGTCGATCATTCTGCGGAGCATCGCATAGTTGCGCAATATATCGCACCATGACTCCACATTTACCGCAGTTGCAATGGCAGAATATATTTCCGCCAGGTAAATTTCACCGCCGGCGGCTTCCAGTTTCTCTGAGGAGTGCAATTTCTGCGCCACACTCAGCAGATCGGGTATCGAATCACTGCGGTGAAGTTCCACTATCGCAGAATATATACTGCGGTTGGCTGCTCCGTAAAACGCATCACCGGTCGGACCCAGTTTGCTTATTACCGTATCTATGCAGCCTTTGGGATCGCGGAACATGGCGGACAGCACCGCCTGTTCCACTTTCAAATTATGCGGTTGCGCCCGGTCGGGTAAAATACCCGCCGGGCGGACAGATTTTTTCTCTGTTGTTTCAACCATAAAGTCCACCTGCGGAAATTAACCGCGGACGACCCAGATTTTGACCGAAGCCATAACTTCAGCGTGAAGTTTGACATCAGCAGTGAAGCTGCCGAGGGTTTTGATGGCCGGTTCAATGATAATGCGGCTGTGCTCGATGGCATATCCCTGATTTTTCAGTTCTTCAGCAACCATACGGGAGGTGACGGAACCGAAAAGCTGATCATCTTCAGTAGCCTGCATTGCGATGGAGATCTCAACCGTTGCCAGTTTTTCTGCCAGCTCTTTGGCGGCAGCCAGATCAGCGGCGCGGCGGGCAGCGATAGCGGCTTTGCGGGATTCGATCAGACGCAAAGTTCCGGGAGTCGCTTTGGCGGCGAGCTTCTTGGGAATAAGATAGTTTCTGGCATAACCGGCGGCGACACGCACCTCTTCACCTGCCAGACCGAGATGTTCGACATCATCCAAAAGAATAAGACTGACGTTAGCCATAGGTAAATACCTCCAAATTAGTAGACCAAAGAAAGCATCCGCGCCCGTTTGATGGCGATGGACAGCATTTTCTGGTGATCCAGACAGTTGCCGGTGATGCGGCGGGGCATGATTTTGCCTTTTTCGGTCTGGAACTTCATCAGCGTTTCAGCATCTTTGAAGTCAATGTAGCGGACTTTTGCCTCACAGAAGCGGCAAACCTTGGGTTTCGCAGCCGCGCGACGGCGGCCGCCCTGTCTTTTCTGACCCTGCATGGGAATCCTCTCTTTTCTTGTTCTATTATTAATTCAACTTCTTGATTTCTTACAGTCAACGATCAAAACGGAATGTCATCCTCAGGCGGCGCTCCGGCATCTCCTCCGAAATCCGGTTCCGGCATCGGCGGCGCATCCATCTGACGGCGCGGCGGCGCTCCGGCTCCGGGAGCCTGATATCCGTTGTTCGCAGGCGGGAATCCATTGGACTGATAACCGTTGGAGTATCCGCCGCTGCCCTGGTATCCGTTATTCTGCTGATATCCGCTGTTCGGCTGATATCCGCCGTTGCCCTGACCTTCGTCACGGCGGCGGTTCATGAACTGGACACTCTCAGCAACGACACGCAATTTCGTGCGGCGTCCGCCGCCGTTGCGGTCCTCCCAGGAGTCAAGCTGAAGTCTGCCTTCAACCATGACCTGCGAACCCTTTGAAAGATACTGGCGGCAGTTGGCAGCTGCTTTGCCCCAGACTACCACATCGACAAAACAGGTTTCTTCCTGTTCCTGTCCGTTACTCATAAAACGGCGGCTGACAGCCAGACCGAGATCACAGACATTCTGACCGTTGGAAAATCCCCGCAAATCAGGGTCCCTTGTCAGATTGCCCAGCAGAAAAACCTTGTTCAGTGAAGCCATTTTGTTCTCTTTCGTTTGTGGATGATCGCTCAGTTGATTACTGTTTTATTCAACTCTTACTCGAAACGCAGCGGTTCGGCATTGTCTGCGCCTTCCGGACGGTCATAGATGAGCGTCATGCTGCGCAGAACCTGCTGATCCAAATGATACTTCTCACGGATGGCGACCAGTTTGGCGGGGTCAAGCGTGAAGATGAAGTCGAAGTAAAGACCGGCACGGCGTTTGTCGATTTCATAGGTGAATTGTTTACGGCCCATTTCAACGGTTTTCTCGATTTCGCCGCCGAGACTCTTGATCAGTTCAGCGAAACCATTGCAGAAAGCAGCACCGTTGTCATCCGTCTTGCGGATGTCCAGAATGAATACAGATTCGTATTTTTTCAAAATAAACCTCTTTTCTTTGATGGCTTTTTTCTTACTTGTTTTCCGTATCGTTTTTCTCTGCGGCGTTGAATTTGTTCATCGCCGTCGTCATACCGGCACTGAGAACGGTCAACACCGCTTCAGCCGCCCGGCTGACTGCCGCTTGAAAAGCCTTTTCTCCGTCACCTTCAAATCCGGTAAGCACATAATCGGCGGTCTTGCCCTTTTCAGGTCTGCCGATACCGATGCGCAACCGGCTGAAACCCGAACTGCCCAGTTCGGCGATCACAGACTTCAAACCGTTGTGACCGCCGTCGGAGCCGCCGCGGCGAAGCCGCAGTCTGCCGGGTTCAAGATCCAGATCATCGGAAATGACCAGGATCTCAGCGGGGTTTATACCGAGCTTTCTGCTCAGCGGGGCGACCGCCTGACCACTGACATTCATATAGGTCAAAGGCATTTGCAGAACAAGCGGTTTGCCGCGGTATTTACCGCTGAAAACCCGGCTTGATGCCGCACTGCTTTCGGTAAATCTCCCTGCGGGAAACGACTCAAGCAGTTTTTCGATCACCATAAACCCCGCATTATGCCGCGAAGATGCGTACTCTTTGCCGGGATTTCCCAATCCCACAATAAGTTTCACGCTGCTTCCGGCTTCGGGTGCCATAAGAAAATCCTTTTATCAATCAGCATTGTTCCAGAGAAATCACTCCGGAAACGGAACTTACTTCTTAGCCTTTTCCGCAGCGCGGGCTTCGGCTTTCTTCTCGTTGATGGCTTCCGGTTCAGCCGCACCTTCTTCAGAAGCAGCATCTTCAGTCGGAAGAACAACGTGGAAGACGATCTCAGCAGCATCCAGTCCGCGGACTTTGACACCTTCGGGCAGGATCAGATCGGCAACAGTCAGAGCTTCACCGACTTTCAGGTTGGTGACGTCGACTTTGATCTGATCGGGCAGTGCATCGGGGGTGCAGCTGACGGGCAGTTCGTGAACTTCCTGCTCCAGCACGCCGCCGTGACTGGCGCCGTAGCAATCGCCGTAAGCGTGAAGTTTCACGTTGGCGTGGACTTCAGCGGTCATATCGACAGCCTGAAAGTCAACATGGTAGACATAGTTTTTCAGGTGGTTGAACTGAACTTCCTTAACGATGACAGGGATCTCTTTACCTTCAAGGGCGATGGTGTAGAGACTGGCTTTCTTTGCAGAAGCGACCTGCCATTCTTCGGTTTTCAGCGTAACCGCCACAGATTCCTGACCGCGGCTGTAAATGACAGCCGGGATGAATCCGGACTTACGGAGACGACGCGAGGCGTTATCTCCGAACTCGCTCCGCGGCTGTGCCGCGATCACATTCTCTGCTTTGCTCATGGATTTCCTTTCGCTTTATTTTTGGAGAATTTGTTGTTGTTATCTTAGTTATATAATAATCAGTGCCCGGTATAAAACAGGGGGGATACTGATTTACCTTCGTGGATCCTGCGGATCGCCTCACCCAACAGCGGAGCGACACTGACCACACGGATCTTGCCGTTGAGCGTGTCGATATTCGGAACCGCATCGGTGGTGATGAGCTGTTCGATCTCAGGAGTGTTGAGCAATCTTTCCTGACCGGTTTTGCTCAAAAGGCAGTGGGAAACTGCGGCGTAAACCTTCGCCGCGCCCTGATCTTTGAGTATCTTCGCCGCCGCACAGAGTGTTCCGGCGGTACTGGTCATATCGTCGGTGATGACGCAGATACGGTCTTTAACGTCACCGACAAGGTGGCTGGATGCAACAGTAGTAGCATTGATACGGCGTTTGCAGACCACCGCGAATCCGGCGGAAAGCATATCGCAGTACGCCATTGCCATTTTGGTGCTGCCGGAGTCCGGAGCGACCACCACGCCGTTGTCGCCGATAAGTTCCTTGAGGTGCGGAACAAGTACCGGGCGGGCGTAAAGATGGTCAACGGGAATATCGAAGAAGCCCTGTATCTGCTGAGCATGAAGATCCATAGTCAGAATACGGTCGGCACCGGCGCAGGTCAGAAGATTGGCGACCAGTTTGGCGGTAATGGGGACCCGCGGTTTGTCTTTGCGGTCCTGACGGGCATAGCCGAAGTAAGGAATGACGGCGGTGATTCTGGCGGCGCTGGCACGTTTGGCAGCGTCGATCATAATGAGCATTTCCATCAGATTTTCGTTGGAAGGCGTGCAGGTCGGCTGGATAAGGAAGGCATCCGCACGGCGGACGTTTTCTTCAAACTGGACAAAGATCTCGCTGTCAGGGAAATGGGTGATATGGACTTTTCCCAAGCTCATACCGAGATAGTTAGCAATGTTCTGTGACAACTCCGGATGCCCGCATCCCGAGTACAGACAAATGTGTGTTGCTTCTGCCAGTTTCATTTTTTCCCCTGTCAATTTTTTATGTTTTCACCGCAAAACCGCAGGGTTCACAACGCGGGGATCACTCCACTTTGGCGGCACGCACTTTTCAGTTCACGCACCCCTCTAAGGAGAACGCCCCTGTCGGGAACTTGTGGTTCGGCGGAAGTTGCTTTCAGCCGAGATTCACTGTAAAAAATGTGAATCAAGATTCCAAAACTGTTGGATAACTTCTATTAATATAGCACGCAAAGTGCTTTTTGTCAAGCGGAGTTACAGCAATGTTGCAGGAATATCTCTGCCATTGACAGTAATCAGCAGATTTTTTCCGGCGGCATCGGCGGCGCCGTTTTCCATCCGGCAGAACATGCGCGCTCTGGCGGCGACCGGACAGTATGCTCCGGAAGTGACAACTCCGACAGCGATACCGGCGGCATTTTTCACCACGCTCCCCGGCAGTGCCGCATACCGGTCGCTTTCGATCATCACCAGACGGGAATTTGCCGGGACTCCGGGAGTGTCGATACCGCACTCCGCCGGAGAAATATCACGGTGCAGTTCACTTGCTGTTCCGGGAGTACCGCTTTCAATGCGCAGACTTTCCCACGCGCCCGTTCCGGCGGGGGCGACTCCGTTTATCCGGTAGAGTGCGCCGTAAAACTCCACTGCATTATCCGGATTCACACAAAGGTCGAATCCTTCAAGGTCGAAACGCTCATGATAAACGGCAATAGCGCGGAAGCTGTCGCCCTCGTCATCAGTGACCGTGATCATTTTCCACATTCCTTTTTCCGGAAGTTCCTGCGCTCCGGCACTTTTCAGAATATTTCCCGATTCCGGACCGAGCAGTGCAAGCATCGCCATTGCGCCGGAAAGATCTCTGACGGAAACTTTGTTCTTTTCCATCGTCTGCACCAGAAAATCCCGCTCTTTTGCCGGAGTATTGCGGTCAAGCTGAAGCATGAAATCCTCATCCTGCATCCGGTTGAGCGTAAACATTGCGGCAAAATTGCCGTTTTCATACAGCAGGATATTTTCCATCGTTCCGCCGACGGCGAGCGCAGATACCGGATAAACAAAAAGTTTATCCAGCACTTTGCCGACAGCCTTTCCGGTAAGCTGGTAACAACCGGTTCCGCTCAAATCAAAAAGCGATGCCGAGGAAACCGTGTGCCGGTGTTCGGCAACACTGCCGCCGGGATAAAACAGCGGCAGTTTCCACGCTCCTGACGGAACAAGTTTCGCCTCAAGCTCAAGGTGGACTTCATGAAAAAAGCTGTTTTCCGCCATTTTCTGCTCCTTCAGCGGCGGTCAAACTGACGGCAGAGACCGTAAATTGCCAGCAGCAGTCCGCCTGCCATAAGCAGAACAGCGGGAGTTCCTTCGTGGCGGAATTTTCCGGCATAGACCAGCACTCCGCCGCCGGCAAATGCGGCAGCGTTGAAAAGTATGTTGAAAAATCTGCGGAAAAATCTTCCGGCACGGCTCTCTTTTTCCACGGCACGGGTCAACGGCGGCTCACCGGAGCGTTTCATTGCACAATAGACCATCATCGCCACCATTTTTTCCATGGAAATGCCCGCGTGACGCGCCGCTTTGGGAACAAGACTGTGATCGGTGTTGCCGGGCAGGTTGTTTCCTTCAAGAATACGCGGAACTCCGTCACCGTCGACGATGAAATCTACCCGCAGGATATCGCGGCATCCGGCGGCATGATAAAATTTCAACGCATAATCCTTCGCCAGAGCGATCACCGCTTCGGGCAATTCACGCGGCGGCATGAAATACTGTGTTTCGTTGCTGTGATACTTGTAATTGTAATCATAAAATCCCGACGGCGCCACGATCTCGATCGCTTCAAGCACTTCGCCGTTGAGTACGGGGATGCTTATTTCCGTACCGGTAATAAAACTTTCGACCAGCAGTTCATCGGCGTATTTGAACTCCTCATCAAGTGCAGTTTCCCACTCAATGGCGCTGTTGACCTTCACGATACCGACGGATGAACCTTCACACGGCGCTTTGAGGATGACCGGAAAATCCAAATGTGCCGGCAGCTGCCTTGCATGACGGGAAACCGTTCCCCATGCCGCAGTCGGCAGCGCGATACGGTCAAGGAGTTTTTTGGTTGCGATCTTATCCATCACCAGCTGGCTCGATGCGGAACCGGAACCGACAAAACGGATCGATTCACCTTCAAGCACCTTCTGCAAGGTGCCGTCTTCACCGAATCCGCCGTGAAGCAGGGGATATACCACATCCGCGTCACGCATGGATGGTGTCACATCACAACTGCGGATATCGCTTTTTTCAACCTTGAATCCGGCTTTGCGCAGCGCACGGGTGACGACTTCGCCGCCGGCAAGGGAAACTTCGCGTTCACTGCTGATACCGCCGCAAAGCAGGTTGACTTTGGGTGCGGGGGTATCGTCGCTGATAAGCGCATTCAACTCCGGATTAACTGAAATTATTTCCGGAATAAGATAAAATCCGTGTTTGGCACTCACCGCGCGGCGGATGATGCGGACTATTTCCAGATAATCCGCTTCAGATGCCTCACCCATGTTGAGAATGTAGTTCGCATGAACCGGACTGACTACAAGATCGCCTACACGCAAACCGCGCAGACCGCACTGGTCAATGAGTTTGCCCGCCGGGTCAAGATCGGATACGTTGCGGAAGGCACAACCGGCAGTTCTGCCCGCAGGTTCACGTTTTCTTCTGCGTTCAGTTTCGCGGCAGATTTCCTCCTCCTCAAGCGCGGAGCTGCTCTCTTTGAGCGAAAACACCGCTTCGGTGATTATCACATTTGCCGGAATGGAACTGCCGCGGTAAAGCC
This sequence comes from Lentisphaerota bacterium, assembly GCA_015061615.1. GTDB lineage: Bacteria > Verrucomicrobiota > Lentisphaeria > Victivallales > Victivallaceae > UBA1784. The sequence continues at coordinate 25,681 of SUWE01000020.1, read as the reverse complement.
ACTCTATTTCACTGCCCTGCACATGGTACGGCTTGCCGTCACTGTAAAATCCCCTGACCTCTTTGACCAGAGAGCCGATCTCAACGCCGTTTGCTCCGGCATTCATGCGGAGCGCACCGCCGATGGTTCCGGGGATTCCGGATAACGGGGCAAGTCCGCCGAGTCCGGCTTTGCCGCAGAGTGCCGCCAGCAGCGGCAGACGGGCGTATGCGCCGCAGTTGACATCTTCACCATTTATCGCCACGCGGGAAAAATATTTGCCCGCAAGCCGCAGACCGACCGCCTGAAGCGGTTTGTCACTGCCGACGAGATTCGTTCCGGCACCGAAAAGAAAAAACGGGAATTTTTTACGGGCGAGAATTTTGAGGACTTCTACAAGCTGTTCCTCATTTTCCGGTTCGATCATCGCCGGAAGCACGGCACTGCCGACGCCGAGCGAAGTCAGCTCTTTGTAGGAGCGTTTTTCAAGGATCTTCAATCCTTCTATTTCACTGCGCAGAAGATTTATTATCGAAGTCATTTTTTCACCTGATAGACTTTATCCGCATCAAAAACCGGCTTTTCTGTTTCACGGAGAGTTTCTCCGTCAACTTCCCGGTAAAAACAGCTTCTGTGTCCGGTGTGACATGCTCCGGAACCGAGCTGTTCGACTTTGAATACCACAGTATCGAGGTCGCAATCGACCAGAATTGAGTGTATTTTCTGAACATGACCGCTGGATTCACCCTTTTTCCACAACTTGTTGCGGCTGCGGGAAAAATAAGTTGCACAACCTGATTTCAGGGTCTCCGCCCACGATTCCGGGGAAATATACGCCAGCATCAGGATCTCACCTGTCTGCCAATCCTGTGCGACTGCGGGGATGAGTCCGTTGCTCTTTTCAAAATCCAGTTCGACCATTTTCAACACTCCGTTTCAAAGCGCACTGTCAAGTTTATCCTGCGCGTCGTGCAGAACTTTGACACCCGCCGCCATTCCTTCGGGATGACGGAACACCGACGTTCCGGCAACGATGACATTGGCGCCGTTGGCGACGACCAGATCGACATTTTTGGCACCGATGCCGCCGTCAACTTCAATGTGGCAGTTGAGATTTCTGCGGACGATCTCTTTGCGGAACGCCGCGATCTTCGGCAGCTGATCCGCCATGAAACTCTGACCGCCGAAGCCCGGTTCAACAGTCATCACCAACACCATCTCAAGCTGATCGAGGTAGGGGAACAGCTCTTCCGCCGGAGTACCCGGACGCAGTGACATACCCGCCGTACAGCCGTGAGCATGGATACACTCTATCGTTTTGACCGGATCATCGGAACTTTCAATGTGGAATGTGATATGATCGGCACCGGCTTTGACAAACGCCGGGGTGTAGAAAAGCGGACGGTCGATCATCAGATGAACGTCAAACAGCGCATCATTCTTCTTGCGCAGTGAAGTGATGACCGGAACACCGAAGGAGATGTTCGGCACCATTTTGCCATCCATCACATCGAGGTGGAGCATTTCCGCCCCGGCTTTGACCACTTCATCGCACTCCCTGCCGAGTTCACAGAAGTCAGCGGCGAGGATCGACGGTGAAACCAGTATATTACTGCGGGAAAATTTTCTGATATCCTGAGGCATGATAACTTTATCCTTTCTGAAAACAGTGATTTCTTAAATATATACCTTAATCGTGTTTTTATCAAGCACAATTCAGCGCTTTCAGGAGTCAAACTGCCGCAAATTGCGCCGTTTGACGTGAAACTCCAACGCCTGACCGCGGCGTATCTTGCGGACAAAAAAGACCGCATTTTTCCATGTCAATGTGTCTCCGACCTTGACCTGTTTGCCCGATTCCCTGCCGAACCATACGGAAACCGGTTCCGCACGGCGCGGCAGATCAAGCTGGGTATCGCGCACTATCTGCGCAAGCGGCACGCCGCCGCCGACGACCCACAGATTGTCACCGGGCTGATAGAATGTCCGGGGCAGCGGGTCAAATTCGTCATCAAGATCACCGATAAGTTCTTCAACGATATCTTCCAGCGTGACCAGTCCGCAGGTCTTTCCGGAACCCGCATCGCGGACAATAGTCATGTGGCAATGCTGGGCGGCAAACATTTCCAGAAGTTTCGATGCCGTTTCGTCTGATTTCACAAACGCGATCGGACGCATGATATCCGACACCTTCATATCCCCTTTGCCGTGCTGTACCGCAAGGATTATCTCTTTGATATTCACATATCCCGGAACCTGACTGCGGTCACCTTCGATGCAAAGCGGATAGCGGGTGTGGAAATCGTTTCCGGTGGCATTGATCGCATCGTCAAGCGACATATCCGCATCGAGAAATGAAACATCTTCCAACGCGATCATCACCTGAGCGGCACTCTTTTCGGAAAGTGACGGAGCCATGCGGATTATCCGCTCCTGACGGCTGGAAATCACCTGTGAACTGCGCGCCATCGCCGCCAGTGCCGATATCTCTTCCGCAGGTGACGGATTTGCCGGAGCATGACCTTCAAACGGACGGTTTATCAGTTTGGTGAGTTTTATCAGCGGCGAAAGGATTATTGTCGCAATATAAAGCGGACGCACCACGATACGCATTATCGAACTGTTGAAACGCACTCCGAGAGTTTTCGGCAGCAGCTCTGTATACTGCACCATCACCAGAGTGAACACGAGCGAAAACGCCCCCATATATCTGCCGTAACCAAGTTCCGTAAAACTTGCTCCGGCGACAGCCGCACCGATGGTGTGGGCAGCGGTGTTCAATATAAGAATGACTGCAAGCGGTTTATCTATTTCACGCTTGAGCGTTGCGGCAAATTCACCGGATGCCGGATGCTTCTGGCGCAGTTCGGCAAGCTGACTGGGTGAAAGACTCAGCAGTGCCGCCTCCATCAGTGAACATATATGCGAAATAATCAATGCACAACTCAGACTCAATGCAAAAACAAGCCAGTTCTGTGCGGAATGCGGCAGAATGCCGTATAAGAAGTAATCCTCCAATTTTTTTCCCCGATATAAAAATCTGTACGCAAAAAATTTCAAGCGTACACCTTCAATGCTGAAAAACTTTTTCCGGAACAGCGGTTCAGCGGCGCGCTGTTCCGGCACAACAGATGAAAAACAACTGAAAAGATTTTATCAAATCACATCGCTGTTTTCCCCCCGCTGTTTTTTTCAGAAAGTTCTTCCTTCTTCTGCGCCTCCTCAGCGGCGATCTCAGCTTCAAGCAGAGTCTTCATCATCGGCGGCAGATTGTTGCGCAAATTGGTGACGACACCTTTTTTGATTTCAGCAAAAGGCGCCAGCGTATTGCGCTTGACATCGAAGTTTTTCTGCGTATAAATACGGTGGATATAACGGGCAAGCCGCTCATTGGTAACTGCGGAGTCACGCTGACCGACCAGAAGATTGAAAATCGCTCTCTGCACCAGTCCGGTGATGACTGCACTCGCCTTTTTCACGTCGGCATCACGAACATCTTCAGCGTAATGCACCATGACAAACTCGTCAAGGTTGTTCTGCTTCTGCGGACCGTCAACAGAGACCAGCCGGTCAAAAAACTCCTGTGCTTTGGTCACGTTTCCGTAAATGTAGATCAACGGTATCGCATCTTTAAGATAGTTGATCTTCGCACTGCGGAAACTGCTGCCTGCTCCGCTGTCTTTGAACTCAGCTTCGCCCTGTTCAAACGCGGCATACGCGGAATCCGTAAGATTCAGGTTCGGTATCGAACTTATCGTTTCGCCCGTGGCATCGACCGTCAGCAATCTGCCGCTGCGGAAACCGGACTGCAAACCGTGGGAAATGATACGCAGACAGTTGATATCAGGTTTGCCGGTATTGGCAATGCTCTTTTCCACACCGACAGTCGCCCAGTATATCGCCTGGGATTCAGGGACACGCCAATCCATCTTGCCGTATTTCTTATCTATTTCGACCATGCGGGCAGGTTCAAGTTTCAGCCGCCGGCGCAGCAGTTCCGCGCGGAAATAACTGTCCAGCGCCGCAAACTCATCCTGCGAAAGATAGAGTCTGAGTGTTGCGGGCAGTTCCGCTTTTGCCGCTGAAGGAGCATTTATCTGCAACGGAGCCGCAACTGCGGCTTTGGGAGCGCGGAACGCTTCAAAAAGCGCATCGTAATCCTTGTATCCCGCCTTTTCCACCGCCTTCCACAGCGCGGAATCCTCAGGATACAGCTCCATGAATGCCTCTTTATTTTTCGGAGCCGCCGCCAGTTTTTCCCAATCCGGCGTGGTACTGCCGAGGATATTGGTCATCATCTCAGCAAGCTGGCTCTTGTAATAAAGGTTCATGTCGTCCATCAGATTGCCGAGCTTATGCAGATATATCCACGAAAGTTCGCGGTACAGCAGCGGATCATCAGGATTGTAAAGCAGTGCCTTGTCACGCACCAGTTTGATACCTTCGTTGACCCAGTACCAGCGGTCCTCGCGGTCGGAACTCGTAACGGAAATATTGTACGCCAGATTCCACGCAAGATAAACCGTTCCGCCGGAGTAATTGGGCTGAAGGTCGGTTATCCAGCGGGCAAGCTGAACCATTTCAAAGTAATTTTTCTTGCCTTTGAGCTGTTCAGAACGGAGCCAGAGGATATCTGCCAGCAATCCGCGGAAACTGCCCATCGCCATCGTCGTGAACGCCACCGCCGGCGGTGCATCAGCGACCGCTCCGGTGAAGCGGAGCCGCTGAGAATCAATAGTCGTGTCGAGCTTGCGCTCAATGCCGCGGATACCCGCCAGCACCAGCAGGGTGACAAGCAGCAGCGCCAAAATCAGAGTCATGTTGCGGAATCTGTTCATTTTCTCACTGCCGCTCCCATTTCACGCCGCCAGTAGAAAAACATTCCGAGCAGGAAAAGCGGCACGCCCCGCAACAGAAAATATTTCCCGAAAAGTTCGCCGATCAGCGAAAACTCGATAAGTTCACCGTTGGAAAGCAAATCGGTCACATCAAACTGCTGAAGCGGAATAACTATCATCAACAGCACACTTGCAAGGAATTTTCCGGCATGATCCCAGATATTCGCGGTGAAGAACGATTCATCAGTCAATATCATCGACAGCGAACCGAAAAGCAGATAACTTACCACCATGAAAACCGCCGTCGGCATGGTGAGAAATCCGCCGAATGCACACGCCAGACCGGAAAGCAAAAGCAGCTGGATCATCATCACCAGCATCGCCCGCAGGTAGTTCATCTCAAAACTGCACACAGGAACAAGCAGTTTAGGTCCGTCCGCCTGCTGATAATAGTGCTTGCCGCCCATGCGGTCAAAGTTCGCCGTCTCGATCAAAACCATACCTTCTGCGGTGATAACACCCGGCGGCAGGCTCTTTTCGTGGAAAATTCCGGTAAAGTGCGCCTCCGGTCCGTTCGTCAGGGAAACCGGATAAAGTCCGCTCGTCCCATCCTGCGCGGTATGCGGAACGTAAACTGCCCACTGGATATGGCTTTCACGCTGATCTTCCGTTGCAACTTTGCCCAGATACGGACGGTAACGGAGCTTGAGTCCGGCATCGTTCAAATCCGCCGGAATATTTTCAAACACCCAGCGGTACGCTTTGCCCGGCTGGACTTCGATCGGCAGTTTGTCGATCTGCGAACGCAGTTCTTCACGGATCTTGAGAATTTCCGAATCCGCAGGCTGTTTGCCCTGTTCACGCAGTTTGGCAAGCTGATTTTTCACCGCAAAATCCGCCGCCGCATCCGGATCCTGTTTGCGGGGCATGAAACTGCGTCTGCCGACCAGCACCTGAGAACGGATACGCTCTTTTTCACTCTGCGCATTCTGACGGGCCGTAACCCGGTCGGAAAGCAAACCTTCCTCACTTGCCGCATTGTACCGTATCATAACGATACCGTAGATGACGATACCTGACAGCAAAAGCAGTATGATATTGATAAAGTTGATCCCTGCCCATTTGCCCAGCCAGATGGTGATTCTGGATACCGGCTTGGATACGACCATGTGTATCTGATACGAATCAATATCAAACGACATCAGATAGCACCCCAGCCAGAGCGATGACAGTGTGAGAATAATACTTACTGCCCACAGGCTGTAAAGCAGCGAGACCCGGATCAGATCATCCAGCTTGCCGACCGATACGGAAACCGGAATGACGATGACACAGATCAGCAGCAATGCCAGAAGCAGCTGAAAAATATGTGACCGTACCGCATTGCGGAACGTCAAAGCAACTATGGCAAAAAATGCTTTCATCATTCACCTGATCTGCCGCCGAGCAGAGAGTCGAGTTTATCGTTGGCAAGGCGCATTTTTTCCGCCGCCTGTTCCAGATCTCCGACCTCTTTTTCAGCTTCACTTTTCTTGACAACTTTTTCATTGAGCACTGAAGCGATCTTTTCATCGGCAGTGCTTTTTTCAACTGCGGGCGCTTCCGGCTTCTCAGCTTTTTCCTCAACAGATGAGCCGGGAGCAAGCAGAGTATTGAGCAGCGCGTTTTTATCGCTCTTATCAGCATCAGCGGCAAGATAATCAGCGATACCGCTGCTGCCGGCAACACCGGCAGTTTCCACACTTTCGCGGCGCGCCTGGGAAATCACGTCAAGGAAGAACTCCTCAAGTGTCCGGCGCGGATGATCGACGATGAACTCCTCGCCTTTGAGATTTTCACGGAGTATTTCCAAAACCTTATCCATCGCCTCTTTCGGCAGACGGGGAGACATGATGCGGGTCCTGTCGCTCACTTCCAGCAGATTTTCCAACGCTCCCTGAGCGCGGATCTGTCCGCCGTAAAGAATAATGACACGGTCGCAGATATCTTCAACGTCGCTGAGCAGATGGCTGGTGATAAGCACCGTTTTGCCGCGCTTTTTCAACGACAGAATAAGATCTTTCACCTCGCGGCAGCCGAGGGGGTCAAGTCCGCTTGTCGGCTCGTCGAGGATGAGAAATGCCGGGTCGTTTATCATCGCCTGTGCCAGACCGATACGACGCGCCATTCCCTTGGAAAATTCACCCACACGGCGGTAACGCGCATGTGCCAGACCGACCATATCCAACAGCTGGTCGATACGCCGTCTGCGGTCATCTTTGGAAATGTTGAAAAGCGATCCGAAGAAATCCAGTGTTTCTTCAGCAGTCAGAAATTTGTACAGATACGACTCCTCAGGCAGATATCCGATCTCACGTTTGGTTTCGACCGCGCGCGGGGATTTGCCGAAAACAGTGACATTGCCGCCGGTGGGATAAAGCAAGCCCAGAAGCATTTTCACTGTGGTGGATTTTCCCGATCCGTTGGGCCCCAGAAGTCCGACGACTTCGCCGGGTTTGATCTCAAAGTCAATGCCGTTCACCGCGCGGGCCTTCGGACGCTGCCAGAAGTCGCGGAACATCTTTGTCAGTCCCACAGCCTGCACTACCGGTTCATAATTGCGTTCCATGAAAATTCCTCTCTAAGGAAAGTTAGTTTTCCGATTCACTCTTTTCCGCCAGAGTCAGCTCCTCACCGGTACGCACCAGACGGGCACTGTTGAAAACAATGACCAGCGTACTGCCGGCGTGGATGACCGCCGCCCAGATGGGCGTCATCAGACCGACGATGGAAAGTATCATACCGCCAAAGACGAAAAGCATACCGAAAATAAGGTTCTGATTGATCACCACCTGCGACTTTTTCGCAAGGAATATCAGCATCGCAATGCGGCGCAGATCGTTGGTCATCAATGCTACTGAAGCACTGTTGATGGCAATGTCACTGCCGATGGCTCCCATCGCGATACCCAGATCGCCGGCGGCGAGCGCCGGAGCATCGTTGACACCGTCGCCGACGACCGCAACAGTATGGTCGCGTTTGACATTTTCAACGAACTCGACTTTGGTTTCAGGCAGACAGCCGCTTTTGAACTCGTCGATATTGAGCTGACCGGCGACCTCCTCCGCAACGGACTGACGGTCACCGGTGACCATCGCACAATAACGGACACCGAGACGTTTGAGGTCGGAAAGAAGTACCTGAGACTCCTTGCGGATCTTGTCGCGGAAACCGATCCAGCCGAGGACTTTGCCGTCTTTGCTGACATAGACCACACTCATGCCCGCGGCTTCTTCCGGATCGCTTTCAGGAACACTCAATCCGTTATCGCGCATCCAGTTCGCACGGCCGACCAGACAGGGGACTCCGGCAACCGTCGCGGAAACACCGCGGCCGTGGACTTCGGAAAATCCTGCAACTTCATCAAGTTCCAGTTCCGCTTCTTCAGCAAGTTTCATGATCGCCAGCGCGGTCGGGTGATTACTGTAACGCTCGACCGATGCCGCACAGCGGAGCAGTTCCGCCGGAGTCACACCTTCAGCACCCTGAAGTTTGACAACTGAAAGCAATCCATCGGTCAATGTACCGGTCTTATCAAAGACAAAGGCAGTGATTCTGCTTGCCAGTTCCAGATGGCTGATATTTTTGATGAAGATACCCAGACGCGCCGCCGCCGCAACCGCCGCAACGACCGCTGTCGGAGTCGCCAGCACCACCGCACACGGACAGGCAATGACGAGGAATGCGATAACTGAATCCATATCGCGGCTGAACCACCAGGTGATCCATGCGATCATCAGCACCGTCGGAGTGTAGTAACCGGCGTAGCGGTCAATGATACGCACCACCGGAGTACGGCTGGCTTCCGCCTGCATGATCATCTCTTTGACCTTGCCGAGCGTGGTATCACCGCCGACTTTGGTAACGGTCACTTCGACCGCACCGGTAAGGTTCTGCGTACCGGCAAAAACATCTTCACCGGCAACTTTTTCCACCGGAACGGATTCACCGGTGATCGACGCCTGATTCACGGTACTTTCACCGGAAGCGATAACACCGTCAACAGGGAAGTTTTCACCGGGACGCACCAGAATTTTGTCACCGACTTTCAAATCCTGAGCGGCAACTTCGCGCTCATTGCCGTCGGCATCGAGCAAGTTCGCTGTATTCGGAGTCAGTTTGATAAGTTCTTCAATGGAGCGTTGCGCACCGCTTGCGGTACGGGTTTCGATGATGATCGTCACCAGCAGGAAGAATGCAATAATGCCCGCCGTCTGAAAGTCCGCTTTCACCAGCGCCGCAAGGATCGCCAGCGCGACCAGCTCATTCATGTAAACTTTGCCGCGGACAAGGTCTTTGACCGCTGTTATAATGATCGGCAGCGCCAGAATAAACGCACCGAAAAGCGCCGACATGTGGGCGGCGAACTGCTGTTCCGGGAGCAATGCTCCGAGAATAAACGAGTTGGCAGTCAGAATACCGCCGACGAGGGCGAAAAAGACTCTGCCCATGCTCCGGTCATGACCGACGCCGCCTTCGGCTTTGTGATCGTGACCGCAGATGCAAGTGCTGTCTTCTTTGTGTCCGTGGTCGTGTCCGCAGCAGCAGTGATCGTGATGTTCATGCTCATGTTCATGGCCGTGATCGTGTCCGCAGCAGCAGTTTCCGTTGTGATTATGGATATGTTCACTCATGATTATTTATCCTCCGCAGCTTTGGGTGCAGCTGAAGTTTTCGGTTCCCGGTTTATCTTCAGCCACAATTCTTTGCCCGGATCGTTCTGACCGAGGACAAATTTGTCGCCCTTCATCCCTTTGGCAATATCCTTGAGCATTTCAGTGTAAAGTGCCATAGTCAGGGTTCCGGGATGCAGGCGGTGCTGTTCATAGATCTTCCTGAAGTGTTCACTCTGTGCCTCAAGGCTGGAAACGACTTTGGTGCGGTACGCTTTGCCGGCAGCGATGATCGACGCTTCAGCAGCGCGCGCTTCGTTTTCCTGTTCGACTTTGTAAGCCAGCGCCTCGTTGCGCAGTGCGCTGCTGGTGTTGCCCGCTGAGGTCACTTCTTCAAATGCCGCTTTGGTCTTGACCGGCGGATAGATGCGGTTGAGTCCGACATTTTCGATAACGATACCGCTGTCATACTGACCGAGGAGTTTTTCAAACTCACGGCGGACATTCTCACTGTACTGGCTCTGTCCGGCGTAGAGGATATCGTTGACCTTCGCTTCGGCAGTCACGTCAATGACCGCCCGGCGGAAGATGTTGCGCAGAAAAGTCACCGGACCGCGCGTACCTTTCATGCCGTCGGCATCGGTGAACACCTCGTCGGGCATCACTTTGCCGTTTTCCACAGGGAACTGGGGAGTGAGCATGTTGAGGTAATACTTTTCCGGATTTTCGACACGGTAGGCGATCGTCCATGAGCTGTGGACGATATTCGCATCACCGGTAATGACGTAATTGTCTCTGCCCGGTTCAAAGGAGTCGCCGAACTCATTCATCGAAGGCGCGGCGGCGAAGTCGATATCAAGCAGCTGCTGGCTGGTCTGCACCCGGATGAACTGATGCACCGGGAAAGGCAGGAACCAGTATCCGCCGGATTTGCAGGTCTGTATGACCTTGCCGAAACGGGTGACGATGACCGCCTGCTGCGGCTCGACTGAGAAATATCCTGCTCCGCTGACAAAGTAGATCAGCGTGGCGATGATGCCGATCAGAAGCAGCAGAAATGCTGCTCTGAGGCTTTTTGCCAATGCTTTCAACCCGGCGTCGTAACGGCCGCTCCGGTCAAATTCATTGGTGATTACGCTTTTATTTTCCTCCATGATCGCTTCCTTTTACTTGGCGTTGGAGTTGGCGGCACCGGGGATGACCGCATCGGATTTGAGCAGATCAAACGGCGGAACATTGGTGTCGATGACCAGTGTCGTGCCTTTTTCCATGATAAGACGCAGAGCATCGATCTTGCGGAGGAATCCTGCCAGTTCGGGGTCGCGGGCAAACTCTTTGTAGAATTTGGCGGCGGCGGCGTCACCTTCAGCGCGGAGTTTCTGCGCTTTGGCTTCGGCGTTGGCGATGATGGTGTCGCGCTCCAGATCGGCTTTTACGCGGATCTCTTTGGCTTCGCGCTTACCTTCGGCAAGATTTTTGTCCGCAAACTGTTTGCGTTCAGCGATCATGCGTTCAAAGACCTTTTCGGTGACAGTCTTGGGAACACCCAGAGTGTTGATACCGACACCGACGATCTCGATACCGAATTTGGCGGTCGCACTGATCAACGCTTCTTTGATATCATCGGTAACGGCATCAAGTTTGAGCATTTTGCCGTTTTCATTGACGATCTGATCGAAGTTGCGCTGACCGAAGGCGGTGTTTTTCGCACTGCGCATCAGGGTGTTGAGCATCTCCTCACCGCCGGCGACATTTTTGAGTTTGCTGAAAAACGCATTCACATCGGCGATACGGTAGTTGACGTAAATTCCGACGATGATATTGTGACCGTCTTTGGTCACGGTTTCTTCAAGTTTGCCGCTGCTGCCTTCATAACAACGGATGCGCTTGTCGAAACGGTAGACCTCCTGAAACGGGAAGGGCCACCGGAAGTGCAGTCCGGGTTCAGAGACCACTGAAGGTCTGCCGAAGGTGGTCAGCACCGCAGTTTCAGTCTGATTGAGCTGGAATGAGAATACCGCCGTCAGCAGAATGACCGCCACGATAAGACCGAGCAGCATCGTCGGCCAATGTTTGAAAAAGTTTCCGCTTGCCATAATTTTATTTTGCCTCCAATTTATATTATATAATTGTTATTTTTTGTCGTTGAGTTCGGATACGTCAAGATTCACGAGGTCGAGACGCTCGTTGGTCTCAAGATTGACTTCGTAAAGCTGCTTTTTCAAATTTGCCGGAACGATGAACTTGCGCACAGAACTGCCTTCTGCGGAAAGAACATCCATCATGGCATTGAGAACGAACATCTGCTTCATTGCAGTAAATGCCGCAAGCTGTTTTTCAAAACGTTCACTTTCAGCGGCGGCGACGACCTGCGCGCTGTACGCCTTGCTGCGGGAAGCATTTTCGATCGCGTAAGCACGGGCGGCGGCTTCAGGCAGCACGGTGTACTCGTATGCCTTCGCCTTGAGTATTTCGGTATCTTTTTCTTCGATAGAAGCTATAACATTCTGATAAGCGGGGGCGACCTGTTCGACCGGCGGGTGCGCATCCATGATCGCAACGCGGATTATTTCCACACCGAGTGAGTTCTGATCGGCAAGATTCTGGATATCTTTTTTCAGCGCCGCTTCGGCATCGCCTCTGCCGCTTGCCATGATATCATCCATCGTGGAACCGGCAAGATAACTGACGACCGCCTGTTCGCCGAGCTTTTTCAGCATCGCTTCGGGGGCGATATTGTCATAAGCGAACTTCATCACCCCGTCTTTACGGATGCGGTACTCGATGGGGATCGCCATATTGACAAAGGAGATACTGGAACTGCTGACGCTCAAATCATCCTTTGCCGGAGCTTTCCTGCCGCCGGCGTCAGGTTCTTTGACCGCAACGATAAACGGCTCTTTGGCGCCGCCGTGGGCATTTGTCCAGAGAACGACCGGAGAGTTGGCGCGCTCTTTGGCGCTTTCAAGGCTCTCTCCGATGACCAGACGTTTGACTTCGGAACAGCTGAACTGTCTGATTCCGCCGAAGGGATAGGGCAAAGTCCAGTAGATTCCCGGCTCAAGCGTGCCGGAAACGACCTTTCCGAAACGCTCTTTGATACCGACATTGTTGGGTCCGACTTCATGCACCGTCGTAAATCCCCATATCAGCACTGCCCAGAGGATCAGCACGGGGAAGAATGAGCGTTCAAAGAATCCGTAGATCCAGGTTCCGGAAACCTTGAATCCGAACTGATAGTCCAGCGCCGAAGCGATATTGCGCCACACGCCGCCCGGTTCGGTAAAGAGCGCAAGCAGCTGACTTTCAAAGACCGGACGGCTTTCGCCCAGGGTCCTGGGACGGTAAAATTCGATGACGGAATTGGTGACAAACTCCACCGCCAGCACCACGAACACCCAGAAAAACACCTGAGTGACGATCGGATCGACCTGCGTGAGATTATTGGAGTAGCACACTGCGGAAACTGCTGCGGCACAAAGGGTAAGGAATCCAGCCATCAGCCATGCACCGACCGGACGCAGCCAGCGGAACCCCGGCATACGGGATTGACCGATCATAAACGCTCCGGCGAAGACACTGACCATCATCAGCACTGCCGCAATAAGCGCGGTATGCACCGGGGAACCGTTCATCGTAACAGCGGCACCGTCGCGGAGCGCCCATATTGAACTGTTTTTCCAGAGCATCAGCCCGATTATCACCGCCGATGCCCCGGCGATAACGAAGGGGGCGAAGCGGGTGTAATTGGCGAAACTTCTGCCGGCGGTAAAGCGCACATCCTCTTCAACATTGAGCGCGCGCGCTTCCATACGGCGGGCGAGCAGCCGTTTTTCCTCATCTTCGCGCTGGACAGCTCCGTAAAGGATGCTGTAAATCAGCGAGGTAAGCGAGAAAAACAGCGATAATGCAAATGGTATCGCCGCCAGAGACAGCACGTCTCCGCCCCGGGTTGAAGCAAGCACCAGAACCGATGCCAGCAATATCAATGAACCGATCGCACCGATAACTGACAGCTTTGTCAGCAGACGGGCGCGGTCATCCGTCCGTTTGTACTCTTCTGTTTTTTCCAATTTTCAACCTTTCCTTTTGGTTTGTACTTATATATACTATTACACCTTGAAACACATTTTTTCAACCCCGCAGAATAAAAAATCTGCGGAATATCCGTCACAATACACTGATTACATCTGCTTTCAGGATTATTGCGCCGTTATCGCCGTATCTTCCGGCTGAAACTCCGGAGACTTTGACTTTTTTGTTTTCAGCCTTCACCAGCAGTGCGGAATCACTGGCGGTGACGAATGCCTGATTGAATCCGTCTTTTTCAGTGAGAAGCGCATAGGCGGTTTCAGGAACGGTACTGTATTTCCATTTGACAAGAACTCCCTGAAGTTCAAGTTTTTCTGCGGGCTTTTTTTCAACTGCGGGCTTGACTTCAGCAGGTTTTTCTGCGGGCTTGACTTCAGCAGGTTTTTCCGCAGGAGCTTCAGGAGCTTTTTCTGCGGGTTTGACCTCCGCAGGTTTCTGAGCGGAAACAGGATTGCCTTTTTCATCGAACTCCGCACTGTTGTAGGTGACAAGGAACGCGGCAAGATAGACCTTCACTCCGCTGGAAGCCGGAACCTTGATCTTCACCCAGCCGTTGGCGCGTTTATCCAGACGCTCGACTTTTGTTCCTTTGGGCAGAACTCCCAGAATGGGCGCGGAACTGCTCATGGCGGTGCGCATATTCAATTCGCCGCTCAACGTTCCGTCGGGATTGATGCGCGCTTCACTGACGTAGGCAGTGAGATTTTCCGGAACAGCGATCTCCAGCCACGAACCGATGACGCGGGTGATTTCCACGCTCTGACCGTTGACCACTCTGCCGACGACCGGAAACTTGAGTCCCGCGCCCTGACGCAGATTGACTTTGTCGCCGTTGACCGTACCTTTGGGAGCCGCCGTCAGAAGAAATGAGGCAAAAACAGTGAGCAAACAGATAACAATTCTTTTCATTTTCAATAAAATCTCCTTTATTATGATTGCAATTTTGCAAAACAACATTATTTTAATATACTTGACAAATGAGTGTGGTGCAAATGGAAAACAGAAAAAAAACTGCTGAATCTGAAAATTTACCTCCGGTATGTACAGAAAAAGCTCCGGGAGAATCCCTCGCGGGCTTTATCCGGCACATTCAGAATGAAAAAAATTATTCAGAGCATACCGTCGAAGCCTACCGTTCAAGCATCATCGAATTTGCCGGAAAGATCCGGCAGGCGGATGCCGGTTTTGACGACTGGGGTTCCATCGACCGGGAACAGGCACGCTGTTTTGTGGAAAGTCTCTACGATGCAGGCAACTCCAAACGCTCCATCCAGCGGAAACTATCCGGTTTGCGTTCGTTTTTCCGCTTTCTCATACTCATCGGCAGAGTTCCGGAAAATCCCTTCGACAATCTGCCGCCGATCAAAGCGGATAAGCCCCTGCCCAAAGTTATGACGGTAAATCAGGTCGAAACCCTGCTCAAAGGTGTCGATAAATACTGGAAAGAACAGCAGAGTCTCGGTATTGCAAAAAGTGATGAAGGGGCGGAATTTTCCTGTGCAAGAGACAAAGCGATGATCGAAGTTATCTATTCCGGAGGATTGCGCATAAGTGAAGCTATCGGAATGGATTACGCCGATGCCGATGTATCAAGCGGCGTGGTGAAAGTCCGCGGCAAAGGCAAAAAAGAGCGCTTTGCAGTTCTGGGGACCCCGTCGCGCAAAGCCCTGAAAGAGTACCTTGAACTGCGGAATGCCGCCGGAGCGCCGCGCTTCCACAACTCACCGGTATTTCTGAATCAGCACGGCGAAAGGCTCACCGCCCGTTCTTTCCAGAGATATCTCAAAAGCTATCTGCTCACCGCAGGTCTGCCGCCGGATTTCACTCCGCACAAGCTCCGCCACAGCTTTGCCACGCACATGCTCGATGCCGGTGCCGATCTGCGCAGTATCCAGGAGATGCTCGGTCATGAAAATCTCAGTACCACTCAGGTCTACACCCACGTCAGTGCCGAAAGGATGAAGAAGGTTTATCTTGAAACTCATCCGCTTGCTTCAGGTGGTAAAAAGAAATGAAAGATTTTCCTCAACTGCCGCTGTGGCATAAACTTGGCGAAATAAAAGCGGCATTCAAAGAGTACCGGAGCGCCGTTATCGAAGCGGAACCCGGAGCGGGAAAAACCATGCTCGTTCCGGTATTGGCAAAGGAGTGCTGTGCGGAAAATCCCGGCTTGACCATACTCGTCGCCCCCCGCAGGATAGCTGTCCGTGCCGCCGCAAGCGGTATCGCCGCGCTCCACGCTCTGCAAATGGGCCAAGATACCGGATACACCGTGCGCGGTGAAAGCTGCCGCTGTCAGAAAGACGGTATACTTGCCGTCACTCCCGGAATTTTATTGCAGATGCTCCAAAGCGATCCGGAGTTGACCGGAGTATCGGCTCTCATATTCGACGAGTTCCACGAGCGCTCTCTGGAACTTGATCTGGCACTGACGCTTACAATGGATATGCGCTCAACACTGCGTGAAGATCTGCTGCTTGCCGTAATGTCCGCAACTATGGACAGCGGCATGGTCGGCAGATTTCTCAATGCCCCGGTGATAAAGGTCCCCGGACGGGGATTTCCGGTGGAAATATCTTACCGTGAATCATCTGCGGATATCCGCGATATGGCAAAGGAGTGTGCAAAAGCGGTAATGGAAAATGCCTTTGACGGCGACGGCAATATTCTGGTATTTCTCCCCGGAACCGGAGAGATAAACAAATGCGCAGAGATGCTCCGGGATTTTGCCGCTGAAAAATTTGCCCTGCGCCAGCTCCACGGCACTCTGCCGCTTGATGAACAGCGAACGGCAACTGCTCCGGAAAGTGACGGCAGAAGAAAAATAATCCTTGCCACCAATGTTGCAGAAAGCAGTCTCACCATCGAAGGTGTGACTCTGGTGATCGACTCCGGATGGGAGAAAAAATCCGTGTGGTCCCCCGGAGCGCAAATGAATTTTCTCGAATTGCGCCGCATCACCCGCGATTCAGCAATCCAGCGCGCCGGACGTGCCGGAAGAACCGCTCCGGGCAGAGCCGTGCGCTGTTACTCCAAAGTTACCTTCGACAACCTCATACCCCATGCTGAAGCGGAAATACTTTCCGCAGACCTGACCGGATTGCTCCTTGCCATCGGCTGCTGGGGGAGCAGCTGTGATGCCCTCATGTGGCTCGATGCCCCGCCGGAAGCGGCAGTTGCCGCCGGAAAAAATATCCTCCGTCAATTACAGCTCTTTTCCGCAGATGACCGTCCGACGGATTCCGGAAAAAAAGCGGCACAGCTGCCGGTAACTCCGCGGATAGCGGCGATGATGCTCCACGCTCCGGCATCAATGCGGCGCATGGCGGCGGAACTTGCCGGAATACTGGAGGAAAAAGATCAGTTCCACCGTTTCAACTCCGCCGATCTGCTCTGCCGTACCGATGCGATGCACCGGGACAGAAACAGTTACCGTATCCAGAATCAGATAGCGGAGCGGCTGCTCAAAGAATTTCCGGAAAGTTCAGGAGAAAAATTTACCCCCGGAATATTGATCGCACTGGCATTCCCCGAGTGGATCGCCGCAAGGAGAGAGAAAAACGGAACCGTCTATCAGCTCGCTTCCGGCAGTGCCGCAAAAGTTCAGGATGATGACCCGCTGCGGCAGGAGGAGTTTCTGGCAGTTGCCCGGCTCGACGGTTCCGGCGGCGGGAACTCCGTCATCCGCCTTGCTCTGGCTCTTGACGGAACAGAACTTGAAAAATTCTTTGCCGACCGCATAACAGAAAGAAAAGTCACCCGTTTTGCCGACGGCAGGATCATATCTGCAATAGAACGCACTCTGGGGGAAACTGTCCTGAAAAGCCGCAGTTGTGCCGTTGACCCGGCTGAAGCGGCAAAAGCGGTGGTGAAAGAGGCATTGCGGCGCGAAATGGCGCTCCCTCCGGCAGAGGATAAACGGGCGGCGGCACTGGCAAAACGGCTGGCTTTCGCCAAAAAATGCGGAATGGATGAAGTTCCGGAACTTGACGGCAACTTCTTCATTGCCTGTGCGGAAACTTTCCCTGAAAACGTGACTTCTCTTGCCGCACTCAAAAAAATCGACTGGTACACCGTTTTGAAAAACAATATCGGCTGTCAGCTTTTAAGCGAAGTCGACCGGCTCTGTCCGGAGTATTTCACCGCTCCGGCCGGAATGAAGTTTCCGATAGATTACTCCGGCGAACAGCCTTCGCTTGCCATTCAGATACAGCAGCTTTACGGCGTGAAAACTCATCCGGCGGTGGGGAAAAACCGTATGCCGCTGCGCATAGAGCTGCTCTCTCCGGCGCACCGTCCGGTGCAGATAAGCTGTGACCTGCCCGGATTCTGGCAGGGAACATGGAAACTTGTGCGCAGTGAAATGCGTTCCCGATACCCGAAACATGTGTGGCACGAAGATCCGGCAAATGCTGAACCGATGCGCAGTTCTGTAAAAAAGCGGCAATGATTGCAAAAAGTATGTGCTGAAAAATTTGACTTTTTCCGGTTCGTGCTGTATTGTATAGAAAATCCCTAAAAAATAACGGAGGATATCATGAAAACCGAATGTTCCTATTGCCGTCAGCATTACACGCTGGATGACCGTTACGAAGGTCAGTTGCTCGATTGTCCGCAGTGCGGTCACAAATTTGTCGCCGCTCCGCTGGAAGAAGGCAGCCAATTCATTCCGCCTGAAGAATTTACCAGGCGTCCCCGAAAGAAGATCTCCTACGGCGACATTCTGGTGTACCTGCCGCGCAATATCGACAGAATGATCGGTTCTCTGAAAAAAATCAACCTTTCCGGATTTCTCGGCAAAGCCAACCGGGTCATCACCAAACTCAGCATCGGCGCAACCATTGTGTATGCGATTCTGTTTGTGATCTACTGTCTGAAAAATACGATGATCTGCACCACTTTCAACAACAGCGGTGCCGGAATGTATCTGGGAATAGCCGCCCTTGCATTGATATCCATTGCGGTAAACAGTTATCTCATCTACAAGACCGACGGTATCTTTGAAAAAATCATAACTGCTTCACCGGTAAAGATATCATCCCCGAATATCTTTTCGATAATGACCTTTATCTGCATTCTTCTGGCGGTAATCTCTTTCGGTGCGGGCATCTACTTTGCCGTGACATTCAGAGTCTTCCTCATCTTTATCGCCGGCACTGCGGCAATGCTGCTTTTTATCATCTTTGCACTTTTCAATGCCGCGCCGGAACACTTTGCTGTCACCGAAGATGAAAACGCTTCCGCCGGTGAAGATCTGATCGCGGTCATCACCTTCGGGTACAAAACTTTTCTGCGGCTGATCCCCATCGTACTGCTCCTGCTGCCGATCGCCGGCGGCGTGATGTGTATCGCTGAAATATTCACCTCTTACGTTGAGACCTTCGGCGATAAAGCGGTTCTCAATACGATGGAAATGTTCACCAAATCCAGCATTCTCGGTCTCTTTCTGACGACCGGATTCATTCCGCTGATCGCCTATTTCAACTATCTTATCAATTATTTACTGCTGGATATCGTCCGCGCAATACTGAGTCTGCCCCGCGCGCTCAATGAGAGCCGCAAATAATTGCAACGCTTTACGGCTTCCATCCCGTCAGGGGTGGAAGTTTTTTTATTTTTTTCATTTCCGGATATTGACAAACACATTGCATTGCGGTATATTCATTGTTACACGCCTCAACTCAACAATGAAGGGAAATGATCATGAAAAAAATCATCATCGTCATGCTGGTGATCTGTGCCGCCGCTCTCGTCTGGTACGGAGTCAGAACTTACATGCAGAATGCCAAATACAATCAGCCCGGTTTTGCCTACGGCAACGGCAGACTTGAGGCAACGGAAGTATCCATCGCCACCAAACTTGCCGGAAAAATACAGGATATCTACGTCGATGAAGGCGATCTGGTCAGAAAAGGCGACAAACTTGCCCTGATGCAGCTCAATGTCCTCAACGCCGAACTGGCACAGGCCAAAGCCAAACTTCTGCAGTCTCAGGCGCAGTTTGAGCAGATGAAAGCTCAGGTCGGAGTCAAGGAAAGTGAAGTCAGCGCCGCCCAGGCCCGTGCCGATCAGAAAAAAAGTGCTCTTGACGGAGCATTGAAACGGTACAACCGCGCCAAACAGCTCAAAACCACCGGTTCCATCAGCGAACAGCTCTATGAAAATGATGAAACGCACTACCTTACCTGCAAGGCGGATCTTGCCGCCGCCGAAGCGGATGTAAAACAGGCCCAGGCTGAACTCAAAGCCGCCGGAGCGGAAGTCAAAGCCGCTGAAGCGAATATCCAGTCCTCGCAGGCGCAGATCGAGCGTGTTCAGGCAGATATCGACGACTCCACACTCGTTTCCCCCAAACGCGGCAGGATCCAGTACCGCGTGGCGCAGGTCGGTGAAGTCCTCAACTCCGGCAGCGGTGTGCTGAATCTGGTCGATCTGACCGATGTTTACATGACCTTCTTCCTGCCCGAAGAGATCGCCGGCAGAGTCAAGATCGGCGCCGATGCCAGAATCGTGCTTGATGCCATCCCCGATACCCCGATACCGGCGAAGATATCCTTTGTCGCCGACGTGGCGCAGTTCACTCCGAAAACCGTGGAAACCAGAGAAGAACGTCAGAAACTCATGTTCCGCATCAAGGCGAAGATCGACCCGGCTCTGCTTGAACAGTATATCCAGTATATCAAGACCGGTATCCCCGGCGAAGCATGGGTAAAGATCAATCCCGATGCCAAGTGGCCCGACTTCCTGACCCTGAAACGTGAAAGAAAGCAGCAGGCAAAATGAAAAATCCTGCCGGAGTTTCACCTGTTCCGGTGGTAAAACTGGAACATATAACCTTCAAATACGGCAAAGTCACCGCCCTTGACGATTTCTCACTTGAAGTGAAAAAGGGGCTGCTGGTCGGACTTATCGGTCCGGACGGCGTGGGCAAATCGACCATGCTTTCACTGGTCACCGGCGCCCGTGCCATGCAGGAAAGCGGCTCCATAACCGTCCTCGGCGGCGATATGCGCGACAAAGAACACCGCGAAAAAGTCTGTCCGAAGATCGCTTACATGCCGCAGGGACTGGGTAAAAACCTCTATTTCACACTTACAGTGGAAGAAAACCTGCAATTTTTCGGCAAACTTTTCGGTCACGATGCCGCAGAAAGACGCCGCCGTATAGATCATCTGACCCGCAGTACGGGACTTTACAACTTTCTCGACCGCCCCGCCGGAAAACTTTCCGGAGGAATGAAACAGAAACTCGGTTTGTGCTGTTCACTTATCCACGACCCCGATCTGCTCATCCTTGATGAACCGACCACCGGAGTCGACCCGCTGGCGCGCAGACAATTCTGGGATCTGGTGGACAGCGTGCGCGCGGCTCAGCCGGAAATGACCGTTATCGTTGCAACAGCCTACATGGATGAGGCGCAGAGATTCCAGTGGCTCATCGCCATGGATGAAGGCAGGATACTCGATACCGGAACTCCGGAAGAACTGCTCGCCAAAACCTCCAGTTCCAATCTTGATGAAGCGTTCATCAAACTTCTTCCGCCGTCGCGCAGAGAAGGTCATAAGACCCTGACAGTTCCGCCGCTTTCAAATGACGGTGAGGAAAAAATCGCCATCGAAGCAACCGGATTGACCAAAAAATTCGGCTCGTTCACAGCGGTCGATCATGTCAGTTTCCGCATAAGAGAAGGGGAAATCTTCGGATTCCTCGGCTCCAACGGCTGCGGAAAGACCACCACCATGCGTATGCTCACCGGACTTATGACTCCCAGTGAAGGCAGTGCGGAACTTTTCGGCAAACCGATAGATGCCGAAAATATGGATACCCGTCTCAAACTCGGTTACATGACCCAGCTGTTTTCACTTTACAATGAGTTGACCATACGTCAGAACCTGATGCTTTATGCCCGGCTCTACCGGATTGCCGAAAGCGAAGTGAACCCGCGCGTCGATGAGATGCTCAACCGTTTCGGTCTGGTTCCTTATGCCGATGATACGCCGCAATCTCTGCCGCTGGGTATCAAACAGCGGTTGTCACTGGCGGCGGCGGTCATCCACCGTCCGCAGATATTGATTCTCGACGAACCGACCTCCGGCGTTGACCCGGTGGCGCGTGATGTGTTCTGGGAGTTGATAATCGAACTTTCACGCCGCGACAAGGTGACGATCTTCATCACCACCCACTTTATGAATGAGGCGGAAAGGTGCGACCGCATATCCCTTATGCACGCTGGCAGATCACTTGCCTGCGACACTCCGGCAAATCTGGTCGCTGAGCGCAAAGCACCCACGCTTGAAGCGGCATTCATCGGTTATCTGGAAGATGCCGACCCGGCATCCAAAGAAAAAATCACTCTGGAACCGGTTTCCGCTGAAGATACGGCAGAAGAGGAAAAAAAGAAGGGATTATTCACCCGTATCGCCGAATCGAACAACCGCAACTTCAGCATTCAGCGGCTTTTCTGCTGCTGCTGGAGAGAGTATCTGGAACTGATGCGTGACCCGATCCGGGCAACGCTGGCGATCTTCGGAGCGCTTTTGCTGATGCTCGTAATGGGTTTCGGTATCAGTATGGATGTGGAAGACCTCTCCTTCGCTGTCCTCGACCGTGACGGCAGTGCGTTGAGTACCAATTATGCGCTGAATATCGCCGGTTCAAGGTACTTCATAGAAAAGCCGCCGATAAAGAATTACGATGATCTGGAAAAAAGATTGCGCAGCGGTGAACTTTCCCTCGCCATAGAAATTCCGCCGGAGTTCGGCAAAGATGTCGATGCCGGAAGATCTCCGGAAGTGGCGTTCTGGATCGACGGTGCAATGCCTTCCAGAGCCGAAACAGTCAACGGCTATGTAAAAAGTCTGCACAATCAGTGGCTTAAAGAGAGAAATGAAGAACACAGCCATCTCAAAAATCAGGGAAAAGTCAAAAGTGCGACCGTGGAAACACGTTACCGTTACAACCCTGATGTAAAGAGTCTGCCGGCAATGGTTCCGGCGGTGATACCGATACTGCTGATGATGATCCCCGCCATTCTTGCGGCGCTTGCCGTGGTGCGGGAAAAGGAGATGGGGTCGATCATCAATTTGTACGTCACCCCGCTGACCCGGAGCGAATTTATGATCGGCAAACAGCTGCCCTATGTGCTTTTTTCCATGCTGAGCGCATTGATGCTGGTAACGATGTCGGTGACGATCTTCGATGTTCCGGTGAAAGGCAGTCTTCTGACACTGCTTCTGGCGCTGGTGCTTTACAGCATGTGTTCGACCGGTATCGGATTGCTCGCATCATCAGTGACCCGCAGTCAGATCGCGGTGATCTTCATGACCATGCTCGGCACGATGCTGCCGGCGGTGCAGTTCTGCGGAATGATCGACCCGGTGACCTCTCAGGAAGGCGCCGGAAGGATAATCGGAACACTCTATCCGACGACCTACATGCTGCTCATCAGCCGCGGAGTATTCAACAAAGCACTGGGATTCAGTGATCTGCATTTGCAGCTTCTGGCTCTTGCCGTGACCGTTCCGGTGGTCATCTGGGGCGGAATAATGTTCTTGAAAAAGCAGGAAAAGTGAGCGTAAAATGAAACAGACATTGAAAAATATTTTCTTTCTGGGTGTAAAGGAACTGCGTGGACTTGCCCGCGATTATATGCTTGTCGCCCTTATTGTTTACGCATTTTCTCTGGGTATCTATGTAACTGGCAATTCCACCAACGACACGATCACCAATGCGGCGATAGCGGTGGTGGATGAGGATAATACACAGCTTTCCAAAAGAATTGCCGATGCGTTTTTCCCGCCGATGTTCCGCCGTGCAGAAATAATCAAACTCAATGAGATCGACCCGGCTATGGATGAGGGCAAATACACCTTCGTTCTGGTGATTCCGGCAGGGTTTGAAGAAGATGTTCTTGCCGGCAGAGAGCCTGTTATACAGCTCAACACCGATGCAACGCGCATGTCACAGGCATTTTCCGGTGCAGGATATATCCAGCAGATCGTCGAAAGGGAAATCAACATTTTTGAAAACAAGGGCAGGATTCCGAAAGTTGCCGTAAACAATGTTGTGAGAAACCGTTACAACGCGAACCTTACTCAGAGCTGGTTCAAAGCGGTGATGCAGCTGGTGAACAATATCACGATGCTGGCGATCATCCTCACCGGAGCGGCGCTGATAAGAGAGCGGGAAAACGGAACGCTTGAACACCTTCTGGTGATGCCGGTAACGCCGTTTGAAATCATGTTTTCCAAAGTA
Organism: Lentisphaerota bacterium; assembly: GCA_015061615.1. Lineage (GTDB taxonomy): Bacteria > Verrucomicrobiota > Lentisphaeria > Victivallales > Victivallaceae > UBA1784. Next base: position 1,866 of record SUWE01000020.1, on the reverse strand, counting down.
TGGTCAATGCTTCTGGTGGTGCTGGCGGCATCGGCAGTGTCACTGGTGGTGGTCATTATGCAGATGTTGAAAGTTCCGGTAAACGGTTCATTTACGCTCTTTTTTATCGGAGTGGCACTGCACTTGTTTGCGGTGACATCTCTGGGAATATTCCTTGCATGTGTGGCGCAGAACATGCCGCAGCTGGGAATGCTGCTGATACTGGTACTGCTGCCGATGCAGATGCTTTCCGGCGGTTCGACACCGATGGAAAGTATGCCGCACTGGGTGCAGGTGGTGATGCAGGCGGCGCCGACGACTCATTTTGTGGAGCTGTGTCAGGCGATACTTTTCCGCGGAGCAGGAATCGGCGTGGTGTGGCTGCCGTTTACGGCGCTGTTTATCATCGGCTGTGTACTGTTTGTGTTCTCACTCGGACGGTTCCGCAAGAGCGTGGCACAGTAAATAATGAGACGCAGAAGCAAGGCGCGCTGATTGACCACGATGCGCCGCCGCAGATTGGATTTGCAAAACACTTATACGGCTTGTTTGCAATCGGTGGATGCAGCGTGCGGCAAGGTCGCGTTTTGCGACGAGCATGGTGCAGGAGTGTACGACTGTACTCGACTGCAACAGCGCAGAAGCAAGGCGCGAGATTGACCACGATGCGCCACCGCAGATTGGATTTTTTCACAGAAAAGGATGCTAATGATGAAAGGTGCATTTACTGACGGCAAAGGCAAAGTCTGGGTGGATGAAGTTCCCATGCCTGAAACAGGGGATTATGAGTGTCTCTGCAAAATCGACGCCTGTGCAACCTGCACAGGAACCGATAAAAAACTCGTAATGGGTGAAATGTCATGGGCAAAACCGGAACACTATCCGGCACTGCTCGGTCATGAAAGCGCGGGAACTATCCTGAAAACGGGAAAAAAAGTGCGTTATCTCAAAGAGGGGATGAGAGTTCTGCGCCCTGCGGCGTGGTATTCCGGAGAAAAAAAACACGGCATAACCTCATATATGGGCGGCTTTGCCGAATACGGAATAGTTACTGATACAAAGGCACTTAAAGAAGATGCTCCTGATGCGGTATATTCCGCATACTGCCAATACCAGCAGGTTCTGCCCGATGATCTGGAAATAACTCCGGTCGAAGCAACAATGCTCATCACCCTGAAAGAGATATACAGTTTCATCCGCGATTTGCAGATGACCGCGGGCAAAACCGCCGTTGTTCTCGGAGCGGGTGCCGTGGGAACATCCATGTGCTTTTTTGCCAAACTTGCCGGATTGAAAGTCGCCGTTGCCGCCAGACGTGATGCGCCGTTGGCGAACTGCCGCAAAGCCGGAGCAGATTTAACGGTAAATACCGCAAATACAGATTTGGGTGATGCCCTGCGCCAATGGACAAACGGTGCGGGGGTGGATTATATCCTCGATGCTTCCGGAGCAATGGAAATGATAAGTTCCGCCGTCCGGGCACTGGCGGAAAACGGTAAATTGTGTACCTACGCTTCCGGCGGAGCGCTCAAAGAGAATTTTGCTTCGCTTACACTGCCTGTCAGGTGGAGCCTTGTCTCCTGTCCTCCGGCGGAAGCAACTGCACATGAACACCTTGTTTCACTGGTAAGAATGAAAGTCATCCCCTTTGAACTCTTTTATGATGAGGTCATGCCGTTGGAAAAATTCCCGGAAGGAATGAAACGGATATTCGACCGCAAGTCGATGAAAACCGTGTTTACAATGTGATTTGAAGCGTTGCTGAGCGCAAAACTCTATCAGCTTTTGTTGCAGGGGTGCTAACGCCGCCCCCTGCACCCCTGGCGCCCGCGCATGCGGGATTTTGTACTGGCAAGTGGTATGCGTGTGTTGTGGTGGTTCGACTCA
>SUWE01000019.1 GCA_015061615.1 Lentisphaerota bacterium | reverse complement strand
AGATCAAGGAAAAAGAATACTATAAAAAGTATCTGCTTGACAAACGGGAAATCTTCATCATCGGCGTGAACTTTGATTCAGAAAAAGGCAATCTTGTCGGCTGGGAAGATGAGCTGATTGTGAAGTAAAAATTCCTGTGATCGTCTTTACACTTGTACTTGGATACAAAGATTTTCTCTCCGTTTATCCGGTTGACAGCTCTTTTACAGTAAGATTACCCCAGTTTACGAATTGTCAGTGGCACAGCAGATTTCAATAACAGCTTTCCTTGTTTATGAAAAACAGAGAAATAAAAGCCAAACCCTGTCTTTGATTTTTATGTGCTTTCGGAGATATTTTGCAAAGTAACGGCACAGTTCCGGAGTGACATCGGGAGTGTGAGTTTGACATTTCCATTTTCAAGCTGGATTTTTGTGTTGCGCAATACCGCAGAATTGAATCCGGTAAACCGCATTTGGTATGCCCGGGGCGAAGGTGTGTTGAAATCATGGGATTTTTATTGGGAAATATATCCTCTTTTTTTTGACAAATCTTACTTCCTGTGATATATTCTTATGCTGACAAACAGCATTCGTCAAAACGCCGTTTCCAGGCGTTGCAGCCAACCATTAAAATTACGAAGAATTCTGCTATGATCGACACTGTCAAATTCAATTACCCCCTTAAGGATCAACAATGCGGAGCCGTTTTGGGCAATGGATACACCGGAGAACTGCTCTGGGGTGAGGGAAACATCCTGAATGTCACCATCGGATGTACCAATTTGTGGGATCATCGCGGCGGAATGAAATGGACTGCCGCCCAGAATTTTGAAGATATCCGCAGTGCGCTGGCTGCTGCCGATGAAAAAAAAATCCGCAGTTTCTTTTATCAGGAAAAAACTGATGGAGTTTTGCGCCCCAGCCTGATCCCTGTCGGGCGTCTGGTGATAACTCTGCCTGAAAAAGCAGTTTTGCTTCGCTATGAACAGCATCTTACAACCGGTCAAACCCGCGTTTTTTATGAATTTGACGGGAAAGAAAAATTTCTGGATTTTTTTGCCGACTTCACTTTGCAGGATGCTATCGCCTGTCGCGGACTGGATGATTCCGTCAAACTGGAAATCCTCGATTCCTACTATCTGTCTGAACAGAAACAGCACCGCTGGAAACTTGCAGAACACCTTTCGTTGGCAGAACACGGTTTTATCCCCCCTGAAAAGTTTTCCGACGGGAACACCATGGGCTTTATCCAGCAGATGCCGGCTGATCCATCCTTTGCCTTATTCGGCAGAAAATTTGACAATGGCACTTTCACATTGTGTTTCAAACGGAATGTCAATGATCCGGCTCAACTGACCGCTGCCGAAGTCAACGGTTTCGATTTGATTGCGGAGTCTTCAAAAGAATACTTTACCGGATATTGGCAGGATATTCCGCATATCCGATATCCGGATCAGCTTCTGGAACGGGTTTATTATCATAACTTATTCAAATATGCCATTATCACCAATCCGCAAGCCGGACTGGTGCCGGGATTGCAGGCGGCATGGATCGAAGATGATTCGCTTCCTCCGTGGCAGGGGGATTATCACTTCAATATCAATATCCAGATGTATATGCTGCCGGGACTCAAATCCGGTAAATTTGCCAATCTCAAACTGTTATTTGATATGATCCTCTCATGGAAGGATAAACTCCGGCAGAATGCACGCTGTTTTGCCCGGATCGATAACGGTTATATGCTGCCGCATGCCGTTGATGACCGGGCAACCTGCATGGGGGGATTCTGGACCGGTTCCATTGATCATGGCTGCTCATCGTGGGTGGCACAAATGATGTTTGATTACTGCGACTACTCCGGTGATCTGGATTTCCTCCGGAATGAGGTTTACGATTTCATGCTGGGAGTTTTGCGGGTCTTTGAAGTGATGATGGAACGTGATGAAAACGGCAAACTCTCACTGCCGGTAACCATATCTCCTGAATATCGGGGCGCAGGAATGGATGCCTGGGGAAAAAATTCCAGTTTCCACCTCGCCGCTGTGCATCAGCTGGCGAAAAACATTATCCGTGCCGCTGAAATGCTCGGCATTGAACCATACGCAGGTGCGATCGATATCCGGCAAAATCTGCCGCTCTTTTCCATCGAAAACAATGAGATCGCCCTCTGGGAGGGATTGCTTCTGGAAGAAAGTCACCGTCACCACTCCCATCTTGCCGGGATCTATCCGTTTGAGGTCGTTGACCCCCTTGCTCCTGAGATGCAGGAGATAATTCAAAACTCCATTGAACGTCTCACCAGACTCGGCATGGGCGAGTGGGTTGGCTGGTGTATGCCGTGGGCATCACAGCTTTACACCCGGTGTGCCAATCCGGAAATGGCAGAACTTATCCTGAAAATATGGCAGAATGCTTTCAACAACGCAGGCGGTGCATCTCTGCATGACGGAAGATACAAGGGACTTACCATATTCGCTCAAATCCGCGGAGAGGTCATGCAGATAGATGGCGGAATGGGGGCAATTACTGCAATTCAGGATCAATTCATGCACGTTTACGACGGAGAATTGCGTGTTTTCTACGGAATCAGTGACCATCATACCGGTGTTTCATTTGACAGGATGTTCGCTCCCGGCGGATTCCGGGTGAGCGGCAGGATCGACAGCAGCGGTCAGGTGTCAGTGGAAGTAATTGCCGCTGCCGACAGTTTACTGAAAATCAGGATCCGGCAGAGCAGACAATTTACCAAAGCCATGAAAGCCGGGGAAACACTCCGGCTGCAGCTTGGAAACGGGGAAATCTTTACCGCATAAAACGGCGGATTTTTCCCCGTTGGAGCTTACAAATCAAGAGTTACTGCGGTTGAATCCGCGAAGCTGATCTCTTTTGTTTCCTTTTCTCCGGGACGGTGGATCACCAGCCGGGGGCATCCTTCCCCGTGGGCGATGATCTTTCCTGCCGGAGTAAATTCCAAATGCAGATCCCCGGTGGTTTCCAGCACCATTGCATTGTAAAGGTAGAGGATTTTGATTTCCCCTTCTTTCACTTCCAGCGGGATGGAAAAATCCGGGGTGTGCAGTGAGACCTCTTTCACATTCCCGGGGACGGTCCAATCGGTATTGAGCAGGGTCATCTGACGGAATGTTTCTGTTTCCCGAAGGTTCCAGAAAACTTCGCGGGAGCTGTCTTCGATGAAATAACCGCCTTTATGTTCATCACAAAGTTTCCGCAGCCATGCCGCCATCAATCCGCCCAACGCCTCGTGTCCGGGATAAGCCCACGCCGTCAGTGTGTAAACCGCTCCCCTGCCGAAACGGTGTTTGACGATCAGCGGTTTGCCGGAAAATTGATCAATCACGACTGCTTCCGCTCCGCAAAGCACCACATCAGCCAGACAACACTCCCCATCTTCATCCGGAGAAAAACTGTAAGTGCGGCTGGAGCTTTCATCTCCGCTTATTCCGCTGTATTTTCCGGAATATTTTTCCCCTTTGCCCAGCACTTTGATACCGGCAAAGTTACTCAAATCACCGCCGTTGAGCAGATCAAGATCTTCCATATTCAGCAGGAATTTTCTGCCGGTGTGACAGGAATACTCCGGAAGTCCCGCAAAATAGGTTCCGCCGTCAGCGACGAATTTTTCGATTTTTGCCTGATCTTCAGCATTGGCGGTGTGCCAGCCGAGATTGAAAATCAATTTGTAATTGCAAAATTCCGCAACGTCAGCTTCCACCGGAAGCTGATCAAAATCCCCGTAAGGAGTGCCTGAAAAATAAAATCTCCGTTCATCTTCCTTCTGACGCAGAGGATGAGTCGACGCTCCGGGCATCAATACATCCAGTATCTGGTGTTTTTTCTCCGGCTGACCATGCCCCCATTCCGGAGCCGGATTGCCGTAAGCCCCCCAGACACTGTATGCCGGATCTTGTTCCGCTCCGCAGATAAAACCGTTGAAAGGTGCTTCAAAACGCCCTTCCAGCGAAGCGATATTGATACGCAATTTTCCTTTGCGCGGATGGGTGGCGGCAAACTTCATGAAATCTCTGGTCATCTGCCGTTTACCTTTGGTCAAACGGTCATCCCACGCCTGCGGTTCATCCTTGAAAGCAATAAACAGACTGTCTTCTTCGTATATATTGTTCGCTCCCATCGCCCACGCCTGATAAAGCGAAAGATAATATTGCCCCAGATGCCATGATTCAATATACGGCTGGGCAGAGTGCTGGACAGCAATATGCACTCCCCAGTCTCCTTTGCCGTAAATCCTGCTTGCCGGACGGACCAGCGAACAGAGATGCTGGGTGTGGGGAACCATTGTTTCCGCCCGGATATACTCCACGCCCGCCTGAAAAAGATAGCGGGCTCCGCCGCCTGCATCCCCGTAACCGTAACGGAAGGATGATTGTTTGTGTTCAGCAACATCTTTTTTGACGTAAGCGATGAAGCGCTCCATAGCTTCGGGCATGGAACATGCAGGATTTTCCGGATCGGGATCACCGGCATAAACCGTTCCGGCGATTTCATGCCAGCCGCCGTTGTGCATATATGCTCCGGCGGCTTCGGCAAGTTTTCCGGAATCATGACAGTTGACACTCTGTACAAATATCCGGTGAGCGGCACAATATTTTCCCCAGCGGTCAAGTAATTCATCCGCAGGAGCCGGTGAGTTCGGATACGGGCGGAAGTTGCGGAATACCACCGTGTTGCCCAGACGGGTGCGGGAAATATATTCCAGCAGTTGATCCATATCGCCGTTGTCATCATGCGGTACGGTCGTCAAGTCACAACCGACGATGACTTCGGGAGTTTCTGAAGATAGAGCGTAGACCGCCGGAATAACTGCTGAAGTTGTTTTGCCGTCACCGCAGACAGTGAATCGGTGATTCACCCCTGCTTTCTGCGGCACGACTGCAATTTCGTTCCAACCGTGGACAAGAGATTTTGCGACAGCAGTTTTTCCGTCGGAAACAGTTGCATTGCAAGGTTCAACGGCATAAATTCTGCCGAAAACTTTTTCGTTTGCCAAAGCCCATTGCGGCAATTCCATTTCCAGATGTTCTACCTGACGCTGACGGGCAGTGATCTTTGCCAGCCACAGAGAATATCCCTGCGAATTTTGCGTAATGGTGATACGGCGGATATTTTTTTTCACCGGAAAGGTGAACCAGATATCTTCCATCAGCTGAACTTCAAAATCATGGAAACGGAAATAATGGGTCTTTTCCAGCACCGTTCCGTCATCCGCCGTCAGAGAAATTTGAGCTTTTGCACCGACAAAGTTGCGCTGGCACTTTCGGGAAAGAAAGCGCTCAACTCTTTTACTCACCGGAGCATATTCTTCTTCCGGAAGTTGCGAAGTATCATCCGGCTTGAGCAGCATCCCCTGCAAATGGACGGTCAGCAGATTTTCCGAACCTGCCGGAGCCGGAGAAATTTCCAACGGCAGTTCCAAAAACTGCGACGGCGGCAGTTCAGCCATGATCATCCGCCGGTGATCTTTTATCCGCAACGGCATACTTTCAGCGGGGAACTCCACCATTCCCGGCAGAAAATCGTGAGGACGGAACCAGTAATGACCATAACGGCAAACCGTTATCACATTAAATTCATATTTGCCGCCAACCGGAAAAAAACGATACCCGTCACCGGCAATTTCCGCTGCGGTAAAAGTAAATTCACCATATTGATTTTTCAGCGTAAATACCGCATTTTCTGCACATTCAACGGAAACCTGTATCCCGCCCATCGCCCGGCGGGTAACTGTATTATGCCAAGCGTTGCCGTCAACAGGAGTCTTTTCCGGAGAATAACAGATACCGAACCAGACAAACGGATAGGTCAGTTGTTCCAGTTTCATCACCGCTTTTTCATCTGAACAGAGAAGTGAGCCATCCCAGCAGAAAACCCGGTGGTACAAACGGCGGCTGTAAAGCATCTGGTAACCCCAGTTTATGACAAAATCCAGTTTCATAAGCAGCTTGTTTCCCGATTTTTGAGACAATTTCAAAAGTTTTTTTGATTGCCTTTTGCAATTACTCCATTGCCGAAACCAGTTCCTGATGGCGTTTGATTACCGGCAGTAATCTTTCCTGATGAGGGACTTTATCCATATTGCAATCCAAATGACGGAGCAGTTCCAGACCGATAAGGATATTTCCATTTTCATTCACATGCATCGGATTGAGCATGTATTTGTAACGGAACTCATCTTCATCAAGCTGATCAAAAAGTTTCATCTGATCCACCAGCGGCCAGTTGTTGTTTTCTGCTTCTTCACGGATAATATCCATATTCCGCAGAAAACCGGAAGCTCTTTCAGCTTCCATTGCCGCAATATCCATACGGTAATAGGTCTGAAAAACAGCGATGCCGTTTACAGAGTGTATCCTGTCGGCGATTTCCCGCAGATTGTTTCTGTACTCCTGCAGCGGCACAAATTTTTCCGGACGCGTATCACAATCATTGCCGCCCAAGGTAACGATCACGATATCCGGCGAAAAAGATTTTACATCGCGGTCAAAACGTGCCAGTGCCTCGCGGGTATTGTTGCCGTTACTGCCGGAATTTATCACCCAGAGCGGTTTACCGTATTTGTAACGCAATCCGAGATGAAGAACATCCCCCCAGTGTATTCCGGGCATATAGCGGTCGGTATTGGATGCTCCGAAAAGCACGATACGTATTTCAGGCTGATCTTTCAGTCTGGCAATAACTCCGGAAAAATCATTCATTTTCACATCCATGATACTTCAAAAAAGAGAATAAAATCACTTGTTTTTACTTTTCAAGACCTTCTGAATTTCCATTATCTGATTGGCAAGTTGATTGCGGACTTCGTACAAATAAGCGGAGTCTGTCGGATAATCATGGAAACTTTTCAACATTTTGCGATTGATTTTCTTATCCAGTTCCAACGCTCTTTTGCACAGATTACCCAATTCAAAACGTTCAGTTTCACTGGTGGAAAAACTTACTGTCTTGAATAATTTATCACAGGTATCACGCCATATTTTCAGATATTCGTAATCTTCCAACCCCTCGCGGAGCAATTCATAGCGGATGGAATCGACAATCTCCAGTTTATCTTTTTCAAGCGGCGGATAGATCAACATTCCCTCTCCCGCCCGGTTACCGCCGACGCTGCCGGCGGCTTCACCTTTGTACGGGTCACATTTGCTCCAGCAATTCAAACACCAGTACAATCTGCCGTCGACCTGATATTTCCAGTCGAACCAGGCGATCATGCGGTGGATCAAGCCCGGCTGTGCAATGTTGTAGGCAGGTCCGCCGTAATTCCACATTTCCGCATCCGGATTGATATTTTTCACGGTCTTTATGGATTGCAGAAGATCCTCATCCTCATCTTCTCCGGAATAAGTGGGGACCCACACATCCAGAATTCCCCACAAATAGGGCGAACTGCGCAAAGTGAGAAATACTTTGTTGAAACGCGGATCAGCTTTATGAATGGCATTGAATCTGCGGATAACATCTTTGTATTTGGCATCGCCGACCTCATCCAATTCACAGACATAGGTATAAGTCTGCTTCAGAATATTTTCCTTTTCAAGATAATCCAGCACCTCTTTGACCCATGCCCGGTCTTTTTCACTTCTTACCGGAGGACCCCAGTAAAAATTCAGCCACGCATTGAAATTCAATTCTTTGCCCAGAGCAATGTAAGGAGCTATTTTCTTTTCATCGAAGGGACGCGGCGGTCCTTTGGGGGGCAAATGCATCGGAGAAATACGGTGTTTTGCCATACTGCGGTAGTATGCTTCATGCACATTGAAATTCTGATATGTTTCCGGATAATGACCGTCAAATCCATAAGCAATAGAGTATTGGGCAAGAGTTTTGAATGACGGCTTCAAAGGCAGTTCAAAAGAGAATACTTCCACTTCCAGCGGGATTTCCGCCACTTGTCTGCCGTCAAGTTTTGCCGTTATCTTTCCAGAATAAACTCCGGGAACAGTTCCGGCAGGAGCGTGGATGGTAAAATAAGCCGGATAATTTTCTTTATTTTTGACGGTCAATTTACAGTCATTGTAAAGCACGTCGGGCCACATACCGGGCAGAGATTTGAATTTATCCCGGAAACAGCGGGGTATCCGGCGGTATTCAACGGTGTTTTTCTGATTGATGGGAACGAAACCGACCCGGCGGACAGAAATATTTTCTTTGGGGAAAATATTTCCGGATTTATCTTTCAAATCACCGGTTTCATAGGTCAGAGTCTGCGGGACTGACAACTTTTCAGATGGAGTATAAACCACTTGGAAAGGTTCATACTCATTTCCCGCCAGAGAGACGTAAAGCGGTTCCTCTGCCTTTTGCGGAGGCAGAGAAGCCTGCGGCATGACCTTATCGGTGCCGCTGCTGCTCCAGAATACCCCCTCGCCGGCAGAAGCCACGATTTTGCTTTCACGTTTAACCTTTTCACCGACCGGATCAAAAGAGAGCAGTTTGAAGTTGCTCAATTCAAAAGTGACTTTGTCTTTTCCGGGAACAAATCCCTCTTGCCGGAAATCCCGGTGCCAGATGAAAAATGCGATCCCGGTGATGTTTTTGAGAACCTCTTTTTTCAATTTGAACAGATCCACCCGGATTTTCTGCGGTTTATCAAGAATATAAGCATTGATATAAGGTTCTCCGGTCTCCCTGCCTTTGCTGTGGGCAAGGAATCCCAGATTGCGCCGGGGGAGTTTGCCGTTTGTTGTCGTTATTTTAAGATCAAACTCCAAGGCAGCCTTATCTGTCCAATCCCCGCCATTGAGATTCACCCGCAGAATATCCCACTGACCTTCGGTGATCGGGAACTCCAGTGTCACCGTTTTCTTTACCGGATCGGCGGAAAATGATGACTTGAAATTTTTGTCCTGAACTTTCCACCAATGGCCGTACCATGCCGGTTCTGCGGCGGTCAGCAACACGAAATTCAGAGACAAAAGGAGTGCATAATATAATTTTTTCATGATCATACCTTTGAATTTGTGACAGGTTATTTTACTTCAAAATTGCTGATTTCAAAGATCACCTTATCTTTGCCCGGCTCAAATCCCGCCCTGCGGAAATCTGCGTGCCAGATATAAAATGCTATTGATTTGACACCTTTGCGGACAGCCGGTTTAAGTTTATTCAAATCCAGAGTTATACGCTGAACTTTTCCGGGTTCGACCTCACCGATACGGGAATACGCCTGCTCATTGCCGCTGCCTGAAGCGACCAGCATGACACCGAGATGCCGGGAAGGAAGCGGTTTATCGGAAACTGCTTTGACATCAAAAGAGATGGTTGTTTTATCCGTCCAATCCTGCGTTTTCACATTGCAGCGCAAAAAATCCCAATCCCCCTCTTTTACCACAGGATATTCAAGACGGATAACTTTATTTTCTTTGTCCACCTGCCAGAAGGAGCCGGCATGTTTGGCGGCTTTGACTTTCCACCAGTGACCGTTGAACAATAATTCTCCGCCGAAAACGGTACTGAGTGAAATCAGCAGCAATGCAATCATGATTTTTTTCATTTTCAAATCCTTTCTGTTAAACTTATTTCACAAGTACCACCAGAACATGTGACGCTCTGATTTGTCAAAAATCCATGCCGCACCGATGGAAGATTCCGTGCGGTTTTCGGTATGACCGTCGGCAAAGAGCATATTGGCTGTTTTGTTATGACGGAATGCCACACTGCCGTAACCCGAAACCGAAGTTGTTTTATCGTAAAGCTGTTTTGCTGAACCTTCGGTAGCGGCATCCAGTGATGCTTCGTATGAATCACCGTAAAGCATCAGTTTTGAAGGATAGGATAAGCTCCAGGATGAGCGTTTTTTCAGATTGTTGTCAGTACCGTTATTCGATGCGCCCACATGGGCGCGCTGGTTTTCCCCATAAGCTGACATACCGTAATCTTCCAGATGAAATCCGTTCCATTGAGGCCCCGCCCAGGTCGTTCCGCCGCGGGAATAGGTCGTTGACGGACAATCAAGCAGCTCTTTTGCCAGATAACCTTTCAGAGAAAGAAATGCAGCGCCGCCTTTGCCTGTACCGTTGACCACCATCTGTGCAGGAAGCATACCGTTATTATCACTGCCGTACATATCCAGACTGGTTCCGATTTGCTTCAGATTGCTGAGACACGATGCCGAGCGCCCTCTTTCCCTGGCACTGTTCAGTGCAGGGAGCAGAATCGCTGCCAATATAGCGATGATTGCTATAACAACGAGAAGTTCAATAAGAGTAAAGCGGCATTTCACTCCGTCATAACGGAAACTTTTCATAATACGACCTTTCCTTTCAACATTTATTAAAACGTTTTAGTTATTCTGCGCACACAAACACATTTTTCAATGTCCTGTAATAAGATAGTTCACATTTTACGATTTATCAAACCCTTTCTCAACTAAAATTCAACTAAAATAAATTATCAGATTTTATCCCCGCCGAAATAGTCCATGATATCTTCCGGGAGTTCCGGAATATCCAATCTGTCACCTCTGCCACGCATGGATTCATGACCCTTTTCACCAACCATCACCGCAATCAATGCGGCAACCGGATTGACCGCAGGAGCAGTGTTATCACGGATATATTCCCGGAAATCTTTCATGATCAGCGGATCCGCTCCGGAGTGTGTCCCCGGCATCGGTTTGACATTGAATATTGCATCGGGTTCCTTGCGTTTATCCATCCGGTCGGTCCACAGAAGAATTTTTGCCCCTTCACCGACACCGATATTTTCAATTCTGCCTCTGGTACCGATCACCGTATAATTGCGGTCACTGTCAGGGGTGTAATGGCACTGCATGTAACATGCCTGCGCTCCTGAAGAAAGCTGCATCATGATCATATTGTGATCTTCCACATCAATACAGGGGGAAAATCCTTCGCAATCTTCCGGGGGATAATTATTTTCATCCCAGACCGCTTTGCCCGGAGTTCCATCATCCGCCCGTCTGCGGCACTTGTCATAGACCGAAAGCATCCCCATACCGGATACCGAAGTTGTATAAGAACCCATAAGGTAGTGGATTATATCTATGTCGTGAGCCCCTTTCTGGAGCAGAAGACCGCAAGTATTTTTCCTTTCAGAGTGCCAGTCACGGAAATATGCATCGCCGCCGTAATTGATAAAATGACGGCACCACAATACCTGCGGGACTCCGATCATACCGGATTTGATAAGAGAATGCATTTTGCGGATAACCGGAAAAAAACGCATATTATGGGTCAGATAAAGTTTGCGGCGGTTCCGCATGGCTGCACGGCAGATATCAATACCGTCATTCATATTCAAAGCGATCGGTTTTTCCAGACAGACATCTTTGCCGGCATCCAATGCGGCAACAGCCATTTCCCGGTGCAGAAAATCCGGAGTGATTATAAATACCGCATCCACATCCGGATCATTCAGCAGCTCCCGGTAATCGGAATAAACAGCCGCATGCGGAAAACGCTCCTGAAATTTTTCCCGTGCATCAGCATCAATATCAGCCCCGGCAACGATTTCAAACCCCTCTTCCGGACGGTGATTATCATCAAGATATACTCCGCCGCGTCCGGAAATGCCGATGATACCGAATCTTACTGTTTTCACAATACAACTCTCCTTAATAATTAAATGCCCCGAAAATAGTTCAATTCACAATCTGAAGTTTCATTTACTTCAGGATATTTGACGGATTGTTCCAAATCCATGATTTTTCTTCCGGTGCCGGCGGAAACTTCACCGTTGCTGATCCTTGCAAGCAGATCCTCCACCGCACAGCGCACCTGCGTATTTGTGTCGTGTACAAAAACCGGCAACCCGGGAGACATCCTGAAACGGACATCTGAATCTCCGCCGCCGAGCATCACAATATCCTGCGGCACCCGGATACCGTATGCGGAAAGTTCCTGAGTCAATGCGTAAGCCGTTTCGTCAGACTGGCAGTAGATCCCATGCGGCAGACCATCGGGGGCACGTTTTATAAACTCCACTATCTTCCTTGCCGGAGTATAATAGTCATAAGAACGGACTCCGGAATGATTGCTGATGATCAAGGTATCTCCGCGCATCCCGGCTTTTTTCATTTCTTCTGCAAAAGTCCGGCTGCATATTTCCGGATTGGCAAAACCGCAGGCAAGCACCCGGCGGCAACCGTGACTGCGGAAAAATTCACCGATCCGATCCCAATGCTCATAATAAGTTATCCGGATGTAATCGACCTGCGTACCGGGCATTTCAAAACTGGGATTCACCGCCGGCGGTGCTGATTGCAGCAGTTTCTGCAATGCCGGATACCAGGGACTTTCAGGCATGATTCCGGTTGAAACAATGATCAATCCTTCGCCCCAGCGGTAGATTTTTGAAAGAAAATCCACCCGCTGTTCGTCCGTCATATCTGTCATTATCTGGACGACCAGCTTGTAGCCGTGTTTATACAATTCAGTTTTCAGTTTGACCATCAATTCCATATCGCAATGACGGTCAGCGCTGCCGAGTACCCCGACAATGATCCTGTTTTTCTGAGTTCTGAATGAAGATGCCAGAGGATTGACGGTATAATTCATCTTTTTCGCCATCTCTCTGACTTTTTCCACAGTTTCAGCTTTGAATGAATAACGTTTGCTGCCGGACAATATATTTGAAACACAACTTATGGATACGCCGCATGCTTTGGCTACATCGGAAATTTTTACTCTTTGAGCCATGGAAATCTCCTTTTGTCACTATAACGTTTTAGTTGATACCGGCAGTTAATATACTTTGTGAAAACAGGATTGTCAACCATTGGATGATAAATTTTTTCAAAAAATGCAACAGGACTCTTGAAAATAAATTGATTCTGCAGTATCTTTCGTAAAACAACAGGAGATTTGCTTGAGATGAAAGATTGTGTTTTTTTGCCGGACTATCCGGTAATTGATTGTCACATGCACCCTTATCTGTGCAGTGACAGGGACTTCCCATTTCAGTTGCCTGAAAATTATCAGGATTTTTTTGCAATTCAGGCAAAAGCCGGAATAAAACTTTCCTGCGGGTCATTCAATGAAAAAAATGCCGGTCAGGATCCGGAAAAGCTGAAATTGTGCAATGAAAGAGTCCTTCAAGTGTACCGTGACAATCCTGCGGTATTCTATCCCGGTGTCAACGTATCTCCGCTGCTCCCGGATGAATCATGTGCTGCAATAGAAAAATTTCACCGTCTCGGATTCAGATGGGTCGGGGAGTTGGCATGGTACGTTATGGGATATGAAAAGTATTCCCTGCCGGGAATGGATCCGATCTGCGATCTGGCGGCGGATTTGGGTATGGTGATCAATCTTCATCCGTCAACGCTGGAAGATCTGGATGAATTGCTCGGAGCATTTCCGGATACAACCTTTGTCATCGCTCATCCGGAAAGTGCATGGGGGATAATGCCGACTTATGAATTGGCAGAAAAACACCCCAATATGTACCTTGACCTTTCCGGCTCCGGACTTTTCCGCATGGGAATGTTGAGAAAAGGTATTGATATGCTCGGAGATCACAGGATCCTTTTCGGTACGGATTACCCGATCTGCAATCCGGGAATGAATGTCGCCGGAGTAATGTTTGAAAATCTGAGCGGCATGGAAAGGAAAAATATTTTCTCAGATAATTTCATCCGCCTGACCGGTTTCAGTTTCCGTGACACCGCAAGCCGTTGAACATGCGGTACATCGGCATAAATGAGTGAACGATGCTGCCGTACAAAACAGAGTGCAAAAGGGGGGAATCGCCAAGTGGGCTTTGGCTGTTTGCCGCACAATATTCAGAAAAAATCTGTTGTCATGCTTGAAATCTTTCTTATTTGATGATAAAGTATCTCCAGTGCAGTATACCACTGAGGAGGATACTATGAAACTTTTTTTCTTTGCCGCCATCTTTGCCGCGTTGCATCTTGCGGCTTTTCCCTATGTCAGCAAACTTCAAGCTGACAGAACCTTACCGGTAAACAAAATCCTTTTTGACCACTGGGAGCGCTCCGGAATAACTCCTCCGGAAACGGCATCCGACGCAGTTTTTCTGCGCAGGTTGACTCTGACCGCCGCCGGAAGGCTCCCTTATGAGGCGGAAGTCCGCGCCTTTCTCAAGGATAAAGCTCCCGATAAACGGGCAAAATGGATAGAAAAAATCCTTGCATCTCCGGAATACGCCGACATGCAGGCGATGCGTTTTGCCGATATGCTCCGCATAAAATCAGAGTTCCCCATCAACCTCTGGCCCAACGCGGTGCAGATATACCACCGCACCATAAGGGATGATCTTTTCAAAGATGAGCCGCTGGCAGGGATGTTCAGAAAAATGCTGACGGTTTCCGGCAGTAATTTCCGCACTCCGTATGCCAATTTTTTCCGTGCTTCAGCAGACCGCACTCCTGCCGGACTGGCGAAAATGGTTCTGCTCACCACCTGCGGTATGCGTGAAACGGCATTCGATGCGGATGATCTTGCCGGGTTTGCCGCTCTTTTTTCCTGCATCCGTTACAAAAGCACTTACGAGTGGAAGGAGGAGATAGTTTTCAACGCCGTTGAAGGCAGAAATATTTCCGCTGTTCTGCCCGACGGTTCATCCGTGAAAGTCGATTCCGCCGTCACCGACCCCAGAGAAATTTACGCCCGGTGGCTCTTTGCTGACGGGGAAAAATATTTTGTCCGCGCCATGACCAACCGGGTCTGGCACTGGTGTTTCGGCAGAGGGATCTATCCGGTTGCCGATGATCTGCCGCAATTTCCTGGATTCTGGAAAACTCTTTTCGGCTCAACGGATGAAAATTCCCCGTTTTCAAAGGAGCTTCAGGAGTATCTCAATGAGGAGTTCCGCAAGAGCAATTACTCTTTGCGCCACCTTTACCGCATCATCATGAACAGCGCGATTTTTCAGGCTTCAAGCCTCGACCAGAGCGCGGAACGGCTTGCCGTAATGGGGAGTTATCCCCTGCGCCGTCTGGAATCCGAAGTGCTTATTGATGCCCTTGCCGGTGTCACCCGCGGCTATGACCGTTACAGCAGTGTGATTCCTGAACCGTTCACTTTCCTTCCGCGCAATTCGCGGGCGGTCACCATTGCCGACGGCAGTATTTCCACCGGGGTACTGGATAACTTCGGCAGACCGCCGCGCGACTCCGGACAGCTTTCTGAACGCAACACCGCCAGCACCGATTCCCAGGAGCTTTATCTGATGAACTCCGCCGCACTCTACCGCAGAATAAACAATTACTGCCGCATGGTCATCCGCCGTTTCCGCAAAGAACCGCAGCGGGTGGAAAAGGTCTATCTGGATATTCTCGGCAGATTCCCGACCCAAAAGGAACTCGATGCGTACAACCGTTATTACAAAAAGCTGGATAAACGCTCCAAATGGCGCGCACTGAGCGACACCGTGTGGATTCTTTTCAACTCCAGAGAATTTATTTTCCACCATTGATGAGGTGAAACTATGATCAACCGCCGCGATTTTATCAAGATGATGGCGCTCTGCGGAGCTTACGGAGCGCTTGACCTTACAGCAGGGAAACTGCTGCCCGCCGCCAATATTGCTTCCGGCAGGCGCAAAGCCGCCCGTTCCGTCATTGAATTGTGGATTTGGGGCGGACCGTCGCACCTTGAGACCTTCGATCCCAAACCCGATGCCGGAAAAGAGTACAACGGCGGATTCGGGGATATACCCACCAATGTTCCGGGTATCCGCATAAGTGAGTTCCTTCCGAAACTTGCACAACATGCGGATAAATACTCCATTATCCGCAGTATGAATCACCACACCAACGGTCATGAAACGGCTACATATCTCATGCAGACCGGCAGAATGCCCGGCGACGGCATAACTTATCCTGCCATCGGCGCTGTTATCGGTATGCTCAAAAGCGGGGAGTACAAAGGGAAACTGCCGCCATATATCGCATTGACCACCAACAAAGGCAGATTTTCAGAAAACGGCTTTCTGAGTGACCGTTTCAAACCGCTTGCCACCGGTTCCGATCCCAATGCGGCGCAGTTCCTTGTGGACGGATTTGTTTCCCCCGGCGCCGTGAGCAAAGAGCAGATCGCCGCCAGAGAAAAGTTTGCCGCTGAACTGGATACATTTTCAGCGGCGCTCGTCGGCAGCTGTCCGGAAATGCTGAGTTTTGAAAAAGCATTGTCCGATGCTCAGGCAGTTTTAAGCGGCAGTGATGCCAAGGCATTCGATCTCAATCTGGAAAGCACCGAAACCCGTGAACGCTACGGCAGAAACCGTTTCGGTCAGTGCTGTCTTGCCGCGCGCCGTCTGGTCGAAGCGGGAGTCCCCTATATCACCATCAACGCGCAGGGGTGGGATACGCACAAAAAACATTTTGAAGCGATGCAGAAGCTCGGTCCCCAGTTCGATCAGGGAGTTTCGGCACTGCTTGAGGATCTGCAAGCCAGAAATCTTCTCGACTCCACCCTCATCTGGTGTACCGGTGAGTTCGGACGCACACCCAAAGTCGATTACAACGAACCGTGGAACGGCGGAAGAAACCACTACTGCCGCTGTTTCAGCACCCTTGTCGCAGGCGGCGGATTCGCCGGAGGCAGAGTGCTGGGCAAATCCGATGCCAGAGGTGAGCGCCCCATAGAGCGCCCCGTTTCGCCGGTCGATCTTCTGTGGAGCATCTATGAACTTGCGGGGATAGATCCGGCGGCGAAACTGCCCAATCCCCGCAACTATGATCTTTCGATACTTCCGCCGGACGGCGGCAAAAACAAAATTTCCGAACTTTACAAGGAGAAAATCTGATTATGAAAAAGACAATACTTTTCCTTGTTATGGGGATATTTTCCCTCAATGCCGCTCATATCGGCTTTCTCATGCCCTCCGGCGCACAGCGCGGCACCACCGTGGATATCATCGTCGGCGGTCAGGCATTCTGGGGAGTCAACGGCGTAATTGTTTCCGGCGGCGGGGTGGAAGCGGAGTTTGTCAAAGTCGTCCGCAGTCTGCCGCTGCCCGACGGTTCACAGCGGCGCTACATAACAGGTGTTCTGAAAAATTTTCACAAACTGACCGACAAAGTTCCGCAAATGCCGGAAAAGACCGACACCTGGCGCAAACATGAGTATTACGACCGTCTCACCGATCTGAGTGACGTGGAGCGTGATATCCTTTACCGCCATTTGTTTGTTCCCAGAAATTCCCTTCAGGCAAGTCCGGCGATCGCAGGCAGGATCATCATCCGGCTGAAGATTTCCCCCGATGCCGCCGTCGGTGAAAGGGAACTGCGTCTTGTCAGGCGCAACGGACAGCTGAGCAATCCCCTGAGATTTTTTGTCAGTGATACTCCGGAGTTCCGCGAGGAGTTTTTCCCCTTTCCCCCCGCGGTGCAGAAACCGGTCATGTTCACCATCCCCGGCAATCTCAACGGACAGATCACCCCCGGCGAGACAGATTCATTCACCTTTGAAGCGAAAAAGGGTGAAAAAATCGTTTTCAAACTTATCGGCCGCTATCTCAAACCCTTTATCGGTGACGGTGTGCCGGGACATTTTCAGGCGATCATCGAGGTGACGGACAAAAACAACCGCACTCTTGCCTGTGCTGATGATTATTACTTCGATCCCGATCCGGTTCTGGGATTCACCGCTCCGGCAGACGGTGTGTATACGCTGAAGATCCGCGATGCACTCTACCGCGGCAGAGAGGATTTTGTCTATCGCGTAATTGCCGCAAGAGGAAGTGTTCCCCTGCCGTCAGCTCAAGCTCCGGCATTTGCGGGAGTTCCGGTGATTTCTGCGGAAAAAGCGGCAAAGGATTCCCCGGTAAAATATCCGGTCATCATCTTTGGAACTGTGAAAGAGAAAAAGGGTGATGATTACAAAATCGCACTGAAAAAAGATGAAACCGTGGTGTTGGAAATTTTTGCCCGCCGTCTGGGACTGCCGCCGGATGCTCTTTTGAAGATTTCGGATGAAAACGGCAAAATGCTTGCCTTCAATGATGATATCGACCGGCTCAAAGCCGGACTTATCCTGCACAACAGCGCCGATCCGCAGTTGATTTTCACCGCTCCTGCCGACGGGATATATACTGTAAATGTCTCTGATACTGCCGGAACTTGCGGCGAAGCGTACAGATATTTTCTGCGTATTGACCGTCAGCGTCCGGTATTTGCGGTTTACAGCACCCCTTCGACGAAGCTGATAACTTCCGCAAGTTCCACTCCGGTAAATCTTGTTGTCGAGCGTTACGGTCAGTACAGCGGTGAAATCAAACTCAAAGTCAAATCTCCGGCATCCGTAAGAATCACCGGAATTGATACCATTCCTGCCGGAGCGGAAAGCACCGTTATCACCCTTGAGGGCGATTACGACCGTACCAAACCGCTGTATGATCTCAAGATCGAAGCATCTGCCGGAGATTTCAAAACCGGAGTCATCCCCGGTGATGAGGCGATGCAGGCGTTTGCCTATACCCATATCAATCCGGCGCGGCACTTCCCGGTGCGGGTCGGCAACCGTACCGTTGCGGCGAAGTGGCAGGATGAAAAGAAAACGGTTTACACCGTTTCCCCCGGTAAAAGTATAACCTTGAAAGTCAAGTCCGCTCCCATCTGGGTCAACGGTGAACCGGAAATCAAACTCATTGCGGAAAATCTCCCGCCGTGGCTCAAAATCGTACCGCAGAAAAACAATCCGCTCAAAGTGAAAAAGGTGCAGATAAACAAAAAGCGCACCCAGCTTTACGTTCCTCCGGTGGAAATCGTCCTTCAGGCGACCGGAGAGGCTCCGGGCAAAGCGGTAAATCAGATTTTCAAACTGACGTGGGAGTTCACCGCCAAACCGGATAAAAACGGCAAGACCCGCATTGTCAAACAGCAGATCACCCTGCCGGCGGTACAAATTGTCGGAGTAAAATAAATGGGGAATATACGATATTCACAATTCATCAGCAATACCGGTGTAAAAGAACACTTTTTTTCAGGTGCATCGATCGTTGCTGAAAACTTTGCCGCTGAAGCCGCAGCACTTATTGCCGCTTATGAAAAAGAGTGTGAAAAACGGGGTGTTTCCTGTGAAAGTGAGATACTTTTGAGATTCCACCTCAGCGATATCACCAATCAGTTGCATATCCTTGAGGAACTGCTCCAAGACCGCAATTCATTTATTTCCGCAGTCGGTCAGCCGCCGGCAGACAAAAGCCGCATCGTGCTTGAGGCGTGGCACTGGAAGGGGATAAAGGGGAAAAACTCCCGAAACGGTTCACTCAAAGTTGAAATGAATAATTATACTCCGCTGTGGTTCAGCAACAAAGAGTTGAAATCTTCCGGCAGTTACGGTCAGACCGCAGAGGAGTTTGAAACGCTGAAAAGTTTTCTTGCTGCAAACCGTTCCACTGTGGCAGATAATAGCGTGCGTACATGGCTGTACTGCCGCGATGTCGATAACAATTACGCCGGATTGGTGAATGCACGCAACGATTTTTTCAAACTCAACGGTCTGACAGAAGATACTCACTTTATCGCCAGTACCGGCATTGAAGGAGCCGCCTCTGAGCCGCACCGTCTGGTGAAAATGGATTCAATAAGCATTCCGGAACTTGCTCCGGAACAGATGATCTATCTGACCGCACCGGAAATGCTTTCGCCGACTGCGATATACGGAGTGAGTTTTGAACGGGCAACGCAAGTTGTCTACGGTGACCGGTCGCATATATTCGTATCCGGAACGGCAAGCATCGACAATAAAGGAGTCGTTGTCCACCCGTATGATGTGGAAAAACAGACGCACCGGATGCTGGATAATATCGAAGCGCTCCTTGCTGAAGGGAATGCCGCCAAAGCCGATATCAAAAGCGCAACGCTTTATCTGCGCGACATTGCCGATGCTGATACTGTTACCGGAGTTATAGCGGAACGTTTCGGCAGTGAACTGCCGCTGGCGGTACTCAAAGCTCCGGTTTGCCGTCCGGCATGGCTGGTGGAAATGGAGTGCTTCGCCGTCAACGGCAAAGGGAACAGTGCATATCTGCCGTTCAGTTGAGTTTTCTTGCGCGGTACTGCAACGGTGAACAGTGGTAATGTTTGCGGAACTGGCGGGAAAAATAGTTGGAGTCGGCAAAGCCGCACGCGGCGGCGATCTCAGAGACCGTCTCCTTGCCCGAAAGCAGTTTTTCCGCCGCTTTGTTCATGCGCACATGGAGCAGATACTCTATCGGCGATGAACCGGTTATCTCCTTGAATGCGGGAATAAGCGAACTTGGCGACATGGAAGATATCTTGCACAATCTTGCGATGCTCCAATCTTCATCATAGCTGTTTTCCAGCACCGTCACCAGTTCGGCAAGCGCGCAGAGCGAGGAGGATTTTGCGGAGGGATTTTCAAAATATTTTCTGGATATCAGCACAAAAATTTCCAGCGCCCGCGCAAAAAGAATAAGGTCAAATCCGGGCCTTTGCAGTTTCAGTTCCGTTTCCAGCTGACGGAATTTGGATGTGAGCGCCACAAGGTCTTCGCCTTCCAGATGCAGACGGTGGCGGAATTTGTGACGGTGACGGTACGCCGGTTCAATGAGGAAAAATCCGTTGAATCCCGGCAGACTGCGCAGACTGCGCAAATGCTCCTGAAAGTAGACGTCATCGAACATTAAATTGTACATTCCAAGATTGCACCGTTCAGTGAAATAATGTTCGGTATTGCCTTGAAGAAGAAAGATATCACCTGCGGCAACGTTGTAAATATTGCCGTCTATCCAGTGTTTCCCGCTCCCCTGCGAAATGATTATCAGTTCGGCAAAATCGTGGGTGTGGCGGATATCCGTCAAATCCCCTTCATGCTGCATGGAGGCGTCGCCCTGTATCGAACGCAGAGCGACCGGACAGCTGTTGGGATAAAAGAAATCGTCTCTGTTGGCAATAACTGTCTGCATTTTATCTTTTTGTGACTGAATCTGACCTGCGGCGGCGCATGGTGGTCGATCTTACGCCGCCGCAGGTTATTTTAATTTACTTGTCGTCGCCGAATATCTCCTGCGCGTTGCGGTAGAGAATATCCCGTTTTTCCTCATCGCTGATTTTTGCGGAAAGCACTCCGCCGACCGCCTGATATTCATCAAACCACGGCAGATCTGTTCCCAGCAGGATCTTTTTACTGCTTGTTGCTTCAAGAAGTTTTTCTATCCGGTTGCGTTCACCCGGCACCGCTGTAAGTTCAAGGTAAACGTTGTCAAAGTCATTGACACATTTTGCAGCGTAGTCCCACTCCCCGAAAATACAGTGTCCGAGGAAGGTTTTGGCATTGGGATAACGTGAAATCGCTTCATACATCACTTTTCCGCCGTTGTAAGGCGAAGTTCCCCAGGTGTGATTCAACACCGGAATGCCCCGCTCATCGGCAAATTTCCACGCATATTCATACGCTTTGTCAGTGACAGGTACTTCG
The DNA here is from genome assembly GCA_015061615.1 of Lentisphaerota bacterium. Taxonomy (GTDB): domain Bacteria; phylum Verrucomicrobiota; class Lentisphaeria; order Victivallales; family Victivallaceae; genus UBA1784. Next base: position 22,975 of record SUWE01000019.1, on the reverse strand, counting down.
TGATAGTCTGCGAGGAATTTCAAGCCGGCGACATACGGTTTCCATTGGTCGTATTTTGCCAGATCTTCCTTGATATTTTCAGAGAAGTGGGGATTCACGCTGATATACATGCGCAGGATATCGGGAAACTGTTTGCATATTTCCACCACCTGTTCATTGCGCATAAGTCCAGCCAGCGCCTGATCATGGGAAAATACGAACCTGCGGACACCGATGCGGCGCAGATGCGCAACCATATCTTCAGCAGAACAGCGTTTGAAGTAGATGCTGTCATGCGGTCCCATGTGACCGTGCATATCGTAGACCGGGCAATCTTCCAGAATACCTTTTTCCCAGAAACGGGCGGCAAGAGTACCGGATTCTTTCCAAATCGAACTCATAATTCGGCTCCTTTCAGAAGATTTTCCAGATTCTTTCCGGCGATAAGAGCGATTTCCTGATCACTCAGAGTGGAGTGTTTCAGCTGGAACATGCCGTTGCCGTGATTGTATTTCGGAAAGCTGCTGCCGTAAAGCAGTCTGTCAGCACCGTAAATTTTCGCCAGATCGGCAATACCTTCCGGTATCCAGTAACCCGCCAGCTCAACGCGGCAGTTGGGATAATTTTCCAGAAGCGGCCGGACATTGCGGTCGGTTCCCCATTTGTGGCCCGCACTGAAAATGCAGGTCAACTCAGGGAACTCCGCCATAAAGCGGTAAAGCTCATCCCATTTGCCTTCAAATGCGTTGAGCAATACAGGAACTTTACGCTCGATTGCCGCACCGAAGATCTTCCCCATCGTCAGACGGCAGGGAACATAACGGTGTTCAAACGGTTCAAAGGTTATCGCACTGATATTGTTTTTTTTCATCGCGGCAAAGAAATCGTCCGGCTCCGGCATATCATCGCACTGCGACGGCAGTACGCACCATACTCCGGTCAATCTGCCGGTGTTATCTGCTGAAATCACTTTTGTGATCTGCTCATTGCCGATGACCGCGCCGCTGCATCCGGTACAGCGGCTGCGGACAAGTGCCTTTTCAATGCCGTAGTAATCCATATCTGCCAGAAGTTCGGCAGCCGATGCTCCGCGCCGGTGGTTGTCAAAACCGACCCGTGCGTTGGCATCAAAAAAGAAAATATCTTCCATCTGAATGCCACCTCTTATGCAAATACAGAGTCAAAACTCTGATTGGAAGGTGTGAAGTCGATATCCCTGGTAAATTCACACGCATCTTTGGCGCCGTATTCACGGTTCATGCCGCAATCTTCCCACTCCACGGAAAGCGGACCTGCGTAGTTGATCTGATTGAGTGCGCGGATGATTCCTTCAAAATCGACCTGACCGTGTCCGGGACTGCGGAAGTCCCAGCCGCGGCGCGGATCGCCGAAATTCAGGTGTGAAGCAAGGATACTGCTTTCACCGTCAAGCGTCACTGCACAATCTTTCACATGGCAGTGATAGATGCGGTCAGGGAAAGTTCTGATGAACTTGACCGGGTCAATACCCTGCCACAGAAGGTGGCTGGGGTCGAAGTTGAATCCGAACTCACAGCGGTTGCCCAGCGCATTCAGTGCCTCTTTGGCAGTGTAGATATCGTAAGCGATCTCAGTCGGGTGGACTTCAAGGGCGAACTTCACACCGTTTTCGGCAAAGACATCCATGATCGGGTTGAAAAGCTCCGCAAAACGGCGGTAACCGGAAGCAATATCATCCGGACCGACGGGAGGAAAGCTGTAAAACATGTGCCAGACGGGACTGCCGGTGAAACCGTTGACCACATCGACACCCAGATTTTTTGCCGCTTTCGCCGCCGCTTTCATCGAAGCGATCGCCCATTCGCGCTTGGCTTCGCTGCTGCCTTTGAGTTCCGCAGGAGCAAATCCGTCGGAACGGGAATCGGTGTTCGGGTCGCAGATGAGCTGACCGGCAAGGTGATTGCTTATCGCCCAGACTCCGAGACCGTACTTTTCCAGAAGCGCGCGTTTATCATCGCAGTACGCGGTACTTTCCGCCGCCTTGAAAACGTCAAAGTGGTCGCCCCAGCACGCCAGTTCCAGACCGTCATAGCCGGCAGCCTGCATTTTCTGACAGAGCGTTTCCAGCGGCAGATCCGCCCACTGACCGGTAAAAATCGTAACTTTTCTGCTCATAGTATGAACTCTTTCCTCTGTTAAAGTTTCACCCAGCTGCCTTTGCTGGCAACGACCGCGTGGATGAATTTCACTCCGCGCACGCCGTCAAATACTGTCGGAAATTCACTCTGATAGGGAACACCGTTGAGGCGCGCATCAATGGCACGGGCAAAATCGGTATAGATATTCGCCATTCCTTCGAGGAATCCTTCCGGGTGTCCGGCAGGCAGGCGGCTCCATTTTGCTCCGCAGCCTGCCCAGTTGCGGCGGAAGTGGCGCGCGGCACCGTCGTTGTATTTGACGATAAGTGTTTCCGGATCTTCCTGACGCCATTCGATAGCCGCTTTGGTACCGTAAATGCGGATCTTCAGCGCATTTTCCTCACCGATCGCCACCTGACTGGCGCTGATGACTCCCTGCGCGCCGTTTTCAAAACGGAGCAGTACGTCGCCGTCATCATCCAGACCGCTTCTGCCCGGAACAAAGTTCTTGATATTGGAACAAAGTTCGGATATCTGCAATCCGGTGATAAATTCAGAAAGATTTTCTGCATGAGAACCGATATCACCCATACAGCAGCTTATTCCTGTTGTCGCCGGATCAGTACGCCATGAACCTTGTTTGTTCTCTTCAGTGACCACGTCGGCAAGCCATCCCTGCGGATACTCTGCCATGATTCTGCGGATCTCACCCAGATCACCGTTGGCGATCATCTCTTTGGCAACACGCACCATCGGATAGGCGGTGTAATTGTGCATCAGTGCGAAGACAAGTCCGGTCTCTTTAACTTTGGCGGCAAGCGCCTCAGCTTCTTCAACAGTCAGAGTCATCGGCTTTTCGCACAGCACATCAAAGCCGTGATCCATCGCATAAAGTGCGATTTCAGCATGGATATGATTGGGCGTGCAGATGGAAACAAAGTCCATTCTTTCGCCGGCAGGGAGCTTGCTTTCACATTCGATCATCTCTTTGTAAGAGGCATAACAGCGTTCTTCGGGCAGATAAAGTTCCTGCGCCATAGCTTTGCACTTCACCGGGTCGCGGGTGAATGCTCCGCAGACCAGTTCGATCTGCCCGTCAAGACGGGCGGCGATGCGGTGGACGGCTCCGATAAAACTGCCGGGGCCGCCGCCGACCAATCCCATACGGATTTTGCGTTTCATAGAAATTATCCTTTCAGCATGGCGTCGAGAATGTACCAGTTCAGTTCTTCATAATCGCGTTCAGCGACCAGCTGGGCGATCATATCGTCGTTGAGAGAACGGGAGATTTCCAGCAGACGCAGGAAAATTTTGCGGCTGTAAGCAAGGTGTTTGAGATCGGCACCGGATTTCTGGGTACGCATGACTTTGACGTCCAGACCGACCCATTCGCCGTTGTTTCCGAATCCGTGCTGATCGAGGACACGCACCTGATTGAGGGCGCGGCGGGGATCGACGGCACCGAAGGTCAGATCCTGGTCAAACTTCAGACCGTTCTGATCGTTGAGGTGGACGCTCCAGAGTTTCTTGTGCGCCAGAGCAAAACCCATTTCATCGGAAGGTGAAAGGTTCGCCAGCAGGGCGTGCGCAGTTTCAATAAGACAGCCGACACGGGAAGGATCGCTGGTCATAAGTCCCATCGCAATCGCATGACCGATAGTCGGAATGTAGGTGTGATCCATCGGTTCATTGGGTTTGGATTCGATCATCACACGCACATCTTTGTCGTAGTCGAGAATGGTCTGAAGTGCTTCGCCGATACGTTCAGTGGCAAGGACGGGGTCTTTGGCTTCGCGGATGTATGTACCTTCGCGGGCGAGCCAGAGGACGATATTTTCGGTGCCGAGCGCTTTGGCGATATCGACAGTGCGTTTGGTGCGGTCAAGAGCATACTGGCGGCACTTGGCGCAGTTGTTGGTGTATCCGCCGTCGATGGTACGCGGATCGAACCACATGCGCGGCGCGACAAACTCAGCGGTAAGACCGTGATCGTCAAGAGTTTTTTTCAATGCTTCGGCTTCTGCGATGATCTGCGCGGGGGTAAGATCATTCATCGCCGGAACCGCATCGTCATCGTGGAACTGCACGCCGTCGAAACCCAATTTTTTGTAAAGAGCGAGTTTTTCGTTGAAGGGGATGCTGGAACGGACTTCCGGACCGAAAGGATCGGCGCCTTCATGAATATTCCACGGACCGAATGAGAAACGAAATGTACCCTGCATGATTTTTTCTCCTTTTATGTTGGGTTTGGTATTTGATTTTTTGCAGAAATGCACTATCTTCCAACGGTGCAGTTTTTCCGCTTTTGGGGATAATATAGCACTGCTCAATTCAAATTTCCTTCACTATTTTACAAATAATCAGCATTATTTTACGAAAAATGAAAAAATCGCAACATTGATGCTATTTTAGCAACATCGGATATTTGCTGAAAACTTTTTCATGCTGTATAGTATCTTTCAAACAGCCAACAGCCATTGAATACAGGAGAAAATTATGAAATTCGGAGTACAGCTGTACAATTTCCGTGATGCTCTGGAAAAAGATTTCCGCGGAGCGCTCAGAGAGATCGCCAAACTCGGTTTTGACGGTGTGGAGTTCGCCATCAACTTCGGCAATATCGAACCGGAAGAGCTGGCGGCGCTTTTGAAGGAACTGAAACTTGAGTGCGCCGGAACCATGTTTTTCAAAGATGCCCTTCTGGACAGGGAAAATATCGCTTATCAGTATAATAAACTGCTTGATTCCCCTTCTGTATCTTTCGGCGATTTCTGTGATTTTACTGTCGAGTGGGAAAATATCGCCGCTTACAGCCGCACCATTTGCGACAACGCAGCTTTTCACGGAACCGTTGCCGCCTACCACAATCATTGGCTGGAATTTGAAAAAGTTGACGGCGTTCCCGCACTCTGCAAAATAGCAGAGAAAAACGATCCGGATAAATTTTTCTTTGAACCCGATGTCTGCTGGATAAACCGCGGCGGTTATGATCCTGCTGAGTTTATCCGCCGTTACGCCGGAAGAATACGGCAGGTGCATCTTAAAGATATCAAAGTTCCGGATGTTGTGAAAGAAACCACCGAACTGGGCAACGGTATCATTGATATCAAAGGCGCATACGCCGCCGCTGTTGAAGCCGGTGCCAAATGGGTGATCTACGAGCAGGATGAAAGCGCCGACCCCTTCGTCAGCGCCGAAAAGAGCTTGAAATACCTCAATACTCTGCGCTGAACAAGCCAAAGGGGCTGTTGCAAAACCTGTGTTTTTTTGCAGGGGTGCTAACGCCGCCCCCTGCACCCCTGGCGCCCGCGCATGCGGGATTTTGTACTGGCAAGTGGTATGCATGTGTGGTGGTGGTTCGACTCATGTGTCGCAAAGTTTCACCCTCTGCCGCCTTTTCTGGCGACAGGAGGGATGAAATTTGCTCCACGAGTGCCACTCTGGGGAAGAAATTCCCCAGACCCCTCGCGGCGGCGTGCAACGCTCGCCGCAACTCTTACGGCGTAACTGCAATACTTGAACGTGAAATCTGCCATTGCTCAAACATCAGTTTTGAGCAATGGATTTTTTTACCCTGCAAACTTTACAAACAGATTTGTTTTAAGCTGAAAAAAGGCTGTTGCAAAACATCAAGTTTTGCAACAGCCCCCGCAAAAAAACAGACAACTTGGCATTCAGCCCTTCAGTAATTTTGCAATCACTGTTTTTATTTTCTGTGCCAGACGGTAAGGGTGTTGCTCTTATCCATGAGGTTTCCGGCGGCGGCATATTCACAAAGGCCGATGCCGTTCCAGAGTTCATTGATCTTTGCTCCGGGGACCTTTCCGCGGGAGTCGGCGGCAAGGACGATGGGACCGCGTTTGACGGCGGTATAAGCGGCATCTCCGGGAGCAGTCAACTCTCTGAGGGTGAAGTCGAACTCCAGAACTATCTCATCTTCACTCTTCCATTCGCGGTCGATCTCAAGGTATTTCCCCACGGTGAAATCGAGGGATTTTCCGTTGAGTTTCACTGACTTGAGGAACTCCGGAGTGCGCAGGGCAAGGATGCACTTTTCCGGAGCGGTAAAGCGGATGACCGCCTGATTTTCCCACGGATAATTTCCGGAAACCGTCAGATTGCCGGAAGTAAGTTTTTCATAGAGGTTGACAAATACTTTGCCGTTATTTTCCATGACCGCGACGATCGAAGCCACGCTCAAACCTTCCGGTCCCTGGGCGCGGCAGCAGTCGTTGCCGCCGTATGGAGTTCCGAAACCTCTGCCGATCTGGTCATCGGCGCAGATTTTACTGCCGCTGCCGGTGAGCGGAGTGGGGTTGACATGCATCCAGTGAGTGCCGTCGGGAGCAAGAGCGCCGAGGATGCCGTTGTAGAGGGATTTTTCCAATTCATCGGCGATTTTGGCGTCTTGGGTAAGTTCGAGCATCCGCATACAGAAACGTATCCATGTCGCAGTAACGCAGGTTTCACCGAGTCCGCCGCAATCGCTGCGGGTCTGGCGCAGTGCGCCGTCGAACCAGTATTCGCCCCATGTGTCTTTGGCTCCGCCGGCTCCGGTGACGAAGATTTCGCGTTCAACGACCGCATCGAAGTAACGTTTGAGCATCGCGCGCTGTGCCGGATCATCTTCGCCGTCGATCATCAGCAGTTCTGCGACACCCTGAAAGCAGCTGGTCATTTCGTATGCTTTGCCGTTGCCGAGGGCGGCAGGAGTGACTCCCGAAGCGGCACAGGCGAAGATATCGCCGTCAGTGGAACAGCCCGTATCAATTATATATTGTGCGAACTTGCGGTATTTTTCCACACCGCTCAGGCGCCAGAGGGCGACGATCGCACCGAGGATACTGGCAGATGCCAGTCCGGTGTGCCAGCCGCATTTGAGGATGGATTTTTTACCTTCTTCAGCGCCGATTTGAGTCATGAGGTGATCGACCATGCGGCAGCAGCACTGCAAAACCGCCGGATCGGGATCGAGCATTTCATAGTAGCGTTCAAGACCGAGAAGGGCGTACTTTCTGCCCCAGATATCCCAGTCATTGAGCTGTCTGTCAGCCGGGTAGGAGCTGATACAGCCGTCAGGAGTCTGGGTTGCGATCATATCCTGCACAGTTTTGTCGACCATTGCCCGCAGTTCTTCATCTCCGGTCGCCCAGACGGCGGTGATGGCGGAACGGACGATCTTGCCCCAGAACTCACAGCGCCATGCGCCGTCGGCTTCGTTGCGGAGCTTGAAGGGTTCGACAAGCTGATCGTAATCGACTTTTTTCAATCTTTCATTGACGGTACACATCAGGGCTTCACCCAGAGCGCCTTGCAAAACGGTTTTTCTCATAAATATTCTCCATAACAAAAATTGTCACGTCTATAATATAACTCAACAGCGGCAAAAGTTCATGGTATTTACCGGAAAAAAAATGGTATTTTAAGGATTATTTCCGGCTTTTTCGTCTTTACGGAATTTTCCGGGAGTTTTGCCGAATGCCGCCGAAAAGAGTTTTATCATGTAGTTTGAGTCGCAAAATCCGCTTTCTTCCGCTATCTCCGCCAGAGTGAGTGTGGTACTGCGCAGCAGGTCGGCGGCGTATTCAAGCTGTTTTCTCCGGCAGTACTCCACCGGAGTCATTCCGGTAAGTATCCGGAAATGGCGGAAAAATGAACGTCGGCTCTGATTGGAAATTTTTGCCAGATGATCTATTGAAACCGGTTCCCTGAAGTGCATGTTCAGCCAGCTCAACGCCGCCGCCGCTTCGTTGAAATCTTCCTTTTTCCGCTGACCTTTGCCGGCTCTGGCAAGTTTGGTGAGAATTTCCATAAAGAGGATGAATGAACAGAGATTTCTGCCCGGCTGATTGCTTTGCAGTTCCGTATCAAGAGTGTTTATCAGCTGTTCGATTTCAGCAAGTTTTTCTTCATCAAGGGAAAGTACCGGCTTTTCCGGAGTCAGCGTTTGCGCATATTTGGCAGAAATGAAGAAGGGAAAAAGCGCCATATCCGCACCGTCAAGCAGCGGCAGCGGCAGACGGTCGGCTTTGTAAAGCATATTGACCAGTTCCAGCGAGGCGCAATTCTGATATCCGTGTATCCTGCCGGGATGCAGCAGCAGTACGTCACCGCGTTTGAGTTCGCACGATTTGCCTTCCGCCCAATGGACAGTGCCGCCTGAATCAAGAATCAGGACTATTTCTGAAAAGTGGTGATCGTGAAAGTTTGAATCCGCATGTTTACCTGCGGCAATACGGCGGATGCCGATGGAAAAATGTTTCCAGCAGGGCAGGTTGTTTTCTGCCATATAGTGCATAGTAAATTCCCCCTGTTTTTTCGTTTTGGCTCTAATATACAACTTATTGGCACCGGGTTCAAGGTTTTTTGAAAAATTTTATAGTATATTTAACAGTGTCGTCCCCTTTTACCATAAAAACCTTAAATGGAGGAAAAAAATGGAAAAAAATCTCAATCAACTCAAAACAAAACAATTTACGCTGATCGAACTGCTGGTGGTTATAGCCATCATCGCCATTCTGGCGGCAATTCTGCTGCCTGCACTGAACAGCGCACGGGAACGCGGACGCAGTGCCGGCTGCATATCGAATCTGAAACAGATAACTCAGGGTGCGGGAATGTACGCCGATGCCAATGATGAGTATTTCCCGACTTCCAGAGGACGTTGTCCTGCGGTCAACGATCAGAGTAAAACAGATGTCGGCTGGGCAATGCCGCTTATTGCCGGCGGGTACACCACTGCACCCACGCTGATCTGCCAGACTTTTGCCGCGCAGACCAGCCGTCCTGACCGCATCACATGGCTGAGTACCAAAAGTGTGAGCGACTTCAAAAGCGACTTCAACAACTTCAAATATATTCCCTACGGAATGAATTACAAAGTCGCCCCCTATGACGGCAACGATGATCTTCTGCCGACGGTGAAGCGCAATCAGATCAAACCCGCGACCTTTTTCTTTATGGATATGCTTTCAACTTACGAGCTTGACCAGCAGAAAAATTACGGATATTCCTTCACTCTGGGCAGATTGCCCGGCGGTTATGCTTCCGGTCACTACGGAGTCCCCGCCGGATTGCACAATGGAAAAATCACCAATACTTCATGGGTTGACGGGCATGTGACTTCGGAAAAGACCGCCAATAATTATGTCAACAGTTTCAACGAATACGCTTTCGGTGAAGCAAATAACTGGAAAGTTTCATTGAAATGAAAAAAATAATCACACTTCTTACGCTGTTTTCAGCACTTTTTATCAACCTTTCTGCGGCAGAGTGGCAGGTTCCGCAAACTGAACTGCTTGACGGCAGTCAGGTTTATCCCTATCCCATTTCCCAATCGCGCTGGCTCTGGTTTCAGGCGAAAAATATCGGGCAGAAAACGACCGCTTACTACCGCGCAGTCATTGAGCTTGAAGATGAGGTCAAAAGCGCGTGGATGTATCTGCTTATGGATGACAGAGGTGTTTTCAAAGCCAATGACCAAAGTATCCGTTACAGCTATCCTCCGCAATCTTCATCATTTCAGGTGAAAATTCCGCGTTACGATTTGAGCAGGGTGCTGAAAAAGGGAAAAAACGTCCTTTCCTTTGAAGTCTTCAACAATGTGAATACCGGCGGACTCTTTTACCGCGGTGAAATAACTCTTGCCAACGGCAAAAAGATTGCCCTTGTTTCCGACAAAAATGTGAAAGCCTCGGCGAAGGCGGGCGAAAACTGGCGGAGTGTCGATTTTGATGACTCCTCATGGAAAAATGCGTGGGAGTTCGGCGATGCGCTTACCGACCCGTGGAATACCGCGAGCAACATTATTGAATTCGGTCTTACGGAAAGTGAGAAAGAAGTTTATAAAAAATCTTTTGAAAAAGCAACGCAGATACCTGATTCGATTTCCAAAGAGCCTTTGCGCAAGACAACGCTGGATTTTTCCCGTGCGGTTCCGGCGATAAAGGTCGGTGACGAAGTCATTCCCCCTTTCCTGCACAAGCCCGGCGACACCTTTTCTCCGGAGAGAGCGGATATCACCATGAAGTTTGCCCATACGGGTATCAAATGGCTTGAACTCGGAGTGCTTGATTACGATATCATCCGCGAAAACGGTTTTGACTTTTCCCGTATCGACGCGATGATCCGCAGAACATTGAATCTTGCTCCGGACACCTATATCGGTCTCTGCATCCGTTTTTCCCAGCGCAACTATCTCTGGATGGCGAACAATCCTGATGAATTGATAGTTTATCCCACCGGAAAAGCAGACCAGAACAGCGATACTTTGCGCCGCAGAGCGCCTTCGATGGCTTCGGAAAAATACCGCGCGGAAATGAAGCGGATAATCAAAGCATTTTTTGATTATGCCAAAACTCAGCCGTGGTACTCCAGAATCATCTCCTGCCGCGTTGCCAACGGCTGTTATCTGGAGTGGCATTATTACGGTATGCGCCGGGATATGCCCGATATGAGCGCGCCGATGGTGCGTGCATTCAGAAAGTTCCTCACTCAGCGTTACGGCAGTGATGCCGCATTGCAAAAAGCGTGGAAAAATCCGGCTGTGACTCTGGCAACTGCCGCTGTTCCGGGGGTGAAAGAGCGGGTCGGCAAAGGGGATTTTCTGCGAAATCCCGCCATCGGCAGTGACCGTCAGACGATGGATTATTATGAGTGTTTGCAGCTGGTGATTGCTGATACACTTCTTTCCTGTGCGCAGGCGGTGAAGGAATCCGCTCCGCATATCCTTGCCGGAGCGTACTACGGTTATGTGCTTCAGATGAACTTCCCCCCGGAAGGGCAGACCATTCTGCCGGATAAGGTGCTTTCTTCACCGTATATCGACTTTTTGAGCGCCCCGATCTGCTACGATCACTCGCGGTCACCTGACAGCGACGGACTGAAACGGGTTCTGCCTTCGATTTTTGCCCGTCATAAAAAACTGCATATCGTTGAACAGGATACCCGTACCCATATCACCTATCCCAAACTTTACACTCCGGCTCACTCTGCCGAACTTTTTGCCCGCGATACCGCTTCGGCTCTGCTGGATGGATGCGGCACTCAGTTTTTGAGCATCCACGGAGTCGGTCAGCGCCACTGGATGAATGCTCCGGAGATATTTTCTTCACTTCACAACAGCTTGAAGTTGTGGAAAGAGTTGTACGCTCTGCCGGCAAAGAAGAATCCTGCCGCTCAGGTCGCGGTGGTGTTCAATACTCCGGAAATGTATCTGCACGGTTATCCGACCGTTGAACAGCAGAAGATCCCTGTTCTCATGCTGACGACGGAGCCGGTACATGCGCTTATCCGCAGCGGATACACCTTTGATCTCCTTGATCTTCAGGGATTTCTCAACAGTGAAAATGATTACAGAGCAGTCGTTTTCCTCAACACCTTCACCATTGATTCCAATACAGCTGCATTGCTGAAGAAAAAAGTCCGCCGTCCGGGAGTGACCGCTGTATGGCACTACGCCCCTGCACTGGTCGGTAAAGAGGGATTTTCTGAAAATGCCGCATCTGATCTGACCGGAATCTCGTTGAAAGTTGTCAACGGCGGAAAAATCGCTGTGAAAAACGTTCCTTTCAAGAGTGATTTTGCGATCTCTCCGCGTATGGCAGTTGTTGACTCTGCTGCAAAAGATAAACTTTCTTATGCGGACAATGCCGGATTTACCGCAATGGCGGTGAAAAAACTTGCCGACGGCTCAACAGCAGTTTTCAGCGGAGCGCCGATCATTGATCCTGCGACATGGAATAAAATCCTTTCAAATGCCGGATTGAAGGCGTTCACCGCTCCGGGCAACGTTATGTCCGGTTTCGGCAACCGTCTGCTTATTCCCGTTCACAAGAGAAAGAAAGTTGATGTGAAACTGCCTGCACCGGCTGAGAAGATCACGGAAACTGTTTCCTTGACCAATATCCCTGCGGGCAAAGCTGAATTTTCGATTCAGAGTTCCGGTCCGGCTGTCTATCTGATCGAATGGTAAATGGTTGTATGATTGAAGAAATGTTTTTTTACGATCTGGGTAAAGCCGCATTCGGCACTCTGGATATGGTGCTGGAGTGCGACGCTCCGGGAATCGTTGAAGCGGCGATCGGTGAGTGCTGTGTCAACGGCAGAGTTGACCGCGCTCCCGGCGGATACCGTTATATCAGTATTCAGCAAATCGAAGTTGTTCCGGGGGTGAAAGAGTACCGTTTCTTTCTGCCGATCCGTCCGCCGTGGCGCAAAGGGGGCTTGACCACCCCCCTCGTTGACCGCGAAATCGCGCCTTTCCGTTATGTGGAAATCTCCGGAAAATGCAAAGTTGTTTCCATCCGCCGCAATGAGATATTTCCGGCGGAGTTCCATGATGAGGATTCAAATTTTGTTTCCGGTAATGAGAAACTCAACAAACTCTGGGAGTTCTGCAAATACTCCATAAAAGCTACTGCGGTATTCGGTTATTTTGTCGACGGCGAGCGTGAGCGCCAGCCTTACGAGGGTGATGCTTATATCAATCAGCTCGGCTGGTTCTGCTGTTGTGCCGACGGTGAAATTCCGCGTAAAACGATCGGATATCTGCTGGATACTCCGACATGGCCGACGGAGTGGCAGCTGCTTATGCCGGTCATGGCATACGATTATCTGCTTTATACCGGCGACCGTAAAAGCGTTGACAGCTGGCTCGGAGTTCTGGAAGAGCGTCTGCTGGATAAGTGGACAGGTCAGGATAAACTGCTTTACACCGATACCCGCAACCCGAAAGATATCGTCGACTGGCCCGCCGGTGAGCGTGACAATTACGGGTTCGGTTCGACCAATCTTGTTCCCAACTGTTACCGTTACGGTGCATTGCTGGCGATGGAAAAACTGACGGGTAAAACAGATTACCGGAAAAAAGCTGATGAGTTGCGCCTTGCCATACGCAAAACGATGTTCCGCAACGGCAGATTTGTCGATTCGCCTGAATCGGAACACTCTGCTCTGCACTCGAAGTTCTTCCCGCTCTTTTTCGGTATCGGCAGCGTTTCAGAGTGTGCGGGAATTGCAGAGGCAACTATGCGCTGTTCCGTTTACGGCGCTCAATTTCTGCTTGATGCGATGTTTGCCAACGGTATGGAACAGCAGGCAATGAAACTGCTCTGCTCTGAAGGTGAACGCTCCTGGCTCAATATGATCACGCAGGGTTCCACAATTACTATGGAAGCGTGGAGCAACGAGTGCAAACCGAATCAGGATTGGAATCATGCGTGGGGAGCCGCCCCCTGTAATATCATTCCCCGTCAGGTCGCGGGCATCCGTCCGCTTGAAGCGGGGTTCCGCAAATTCATTGTTGACCCGAAGTGCGCGGGAGTTGAAGAATTTTCCGCCCGTTTCCCCGTTTGCGGCGGCAGATTTGTGGAAATGGAGTATTGCAGAGGCAAAATAAAACTTTCTGTTCCCGCCGGTTCGACCGCTATTTGCAGAAATAAAGAGTTGAACAGCGGAACTCATTCAATAGAATTGTAAGGGGTATTTATGAAAAAAAAGTGTTCTATTGCCGTTATCGGCACCGGTCAGCGCGGCTGTACCTACATTGAATTGATAAAAAATCATCCGCAGGCGGAACTTGCCGCACTCTGTGATATTTCTGAAGAAAGATTGAAAAGTTTTGCCGCAGAGTTCAGCTGTCAGGATATTCCGCAATATCTTTCCGTGGATGAACTTCTGGCAAAAGGTGACTTCGATGCTGCCGTTATCACCTCGCCGGATTTCACTCATCTTGAGTGCGCAAAAGCGTGTTTCCGTGCCAAAAAGCATGTCATGCTTGAAAAACCGATGGCGCCGACGGCAAAAGAGTGTCAGGAAATAATCGAAGAAAGCAGAAAAAACAACTCCGTTCTGCAAGTCGGTTTCGTCCTGCGCTGTCTGCCGCTGTACAAAGAGGTCAAACGGGTGCTGGATTCCGGTGAGTGCGGACAGTTGCTTTCAATGAATTTCGTGGAAAACATCGGCGTTATGCACGGAGCAAGCTACATGCGCCGCTGGCACAGAAAGAGCGCCAATACGGGGGGATTTCTGCTTGCAAAATGCAGTCACGACCTTGATCTGATGAATCAGCTTGCCGGAGCATATCCGGTAAAGGTCTGCTCATTCGGCGGAACAGACTTTTTCACTCCTGATAAATTGAAGGTGAAATTCTGTTCTCAGTGCAGTGATGACAAGTGCCGTTTCCGCTTTCAGGGTGAAATGGTGAAAATGACTCCGTTTGAAAAGACGAATCCATCTCTGCGCCCCTTCGATCTCTGCGTTTACAACAGTGACAAAGATGTTGTCGACAATCAGCAGGTGATGCTGGAGTATGCCAACGGTGTGCGCGCGACATTTTCACTCAATCTCTTTGCTCCGGTGGCAAAGAGAAAGTGGGAGTTTGTCTGTTCTGAAGGGTATATCACCGCTGATTCTTCAGCAAAGAAGATCACCGTTTCATTTTCCGACGGCAGAGAAGGGTGGAGCAAAATCTGCAAGGCGGAAAACAACTCCTTCCACGACGGCAGCGATATGCTCTTTCTCGATGAGTTTGTCAACTGCATTCTCAACGGCACCGCTCCCGCCGCCGATGCGATGGCGGGCTTTGCGACCGCAGTTATCGGCAATGCCGCTGAGAAATCCCGGCAGGAAGGCAAAGTTGTGGAAATTTCACCCCTTGTTTTTGAGCAGGGGTTTCAGGAATCTGCCGGTGTGTGAGGCGGATTTCTTCACGATCTCCTCTGGGGTGCCTGCGGCGACGGTCTTTCCGCCGCCGTCACCCCCTTCCGGTCCCATATCAATGATATAGTCGGCGGTCTTTATCACATCGAGATTGTGTTCGATAACGATAACGCTGTTGCCCATATCCCGCAGGCGGAAAAGCACTTTCAAAAGCTGGTCGATATCCGCCAGATGCAGTCCGGTCGTCGGTTCATCAAGAATATAGACCGTGTGTCCGCGCGGCACGCGGGAAAGTTCTGAAGCAAGTTTCATTCTCTGCGCCTCACCGCCGGAAAGGGTGGTGGCGCTCTGACCGAGTTTCAAGTAACCCAGACCCACATCCTGAAGGGTCTGCAATTTCCGTTTCAACGGAGATATATTATTGAAAAGTTCCACAGCCTGATCTATTGTCAATTCAAGGACTTCGTGGATATTCAATCCCTTGTAGCGCACCTGAAGTGTTTCGCTGTTGAAACGTTTTCCGCCGCACGCCGAACAGGTGACATGGGCATCGGCAAGGAACTGCATTTCGATTTTGCGTATTCCGTCACCGGAACACTCTTCACATCTGCCGCCTTTCAGGTTGAAACTGAATCTGCCCTGATTGTAACCGCGCATCTTCGCTTCCGGAACTTCGGCAAAAAGTTTGCGGATGATATCGAATGCCCCGGTGTAAGTTGCCGGATTGGAACGCGGCGTGCGCCCGATCGGACTCTGGTCGATAACGATCGCCTTGTCGACAAATTCAGTTCCTTCGACCGCTTCACACTCCCCGACCGCTTCGCTGTTTATTCCGCATGCGGCGTTGAGCGCGCGGACGAGGATACCGTTGACCAGTGAGGATTTACCGGAACCGGATACTCCGGTGACACAGGTAAGTGTGCCGAGCGGAAACTTTACCGTGACATTTTTAAGATTGTGGAACTTCGCTTTTTTCACCGTGATAAAGTTGCCGTTGCCCTTGTTGCGGACAGCCGGAACGGCGATCTCTTTTCTGCCGGCAAGGAAATCCCCGGTGAGGGAGTCCGGGAACGACGGTATTTCTTCCGGAGTTCCGATAGCGACGATCTCCCCGCCGTTGACTCCTGCCCCCGGACCGAGATCGACCAGAAAATCCGCCCGTTTGATGGTGTCAAGGTCATGTTCGACCACGATGACACTGTTGCCCAGATCGCGGAGCTTTTCCAGCGTTGCCAGAAGCATATCATTGTCGCGCTGGTGCAGTCCGATAGATGGCTCATCAAGGATATACAGCACCCCGACCAAACCGCAGCCGAGCTGGGTCGCCAGACGGATACGCTGTGCCTCACCGCCGGAAAGGGTACTGCTCACCCGGTTCAAAGTAAGGTAGTTCAAACCGACGTCGCAGAGAAAGGTCAGACGGCTGTGGATCTCTTTTATCACATCGGCGGCAATGGCGCTCTGTTCGGCATTCAGTTCAAGATTTGCTATGAAATCCCGCGCATCACGGATGCTCATCGCGTTGAAGTCCGCAATATTTTTTCCGCCGACCGTCACCGCAAGCGCCTGCGGATTGAGTCTTGCGCCTTTGCAGTCCGGACACTCGCGCGGGCTCTGATATGCCGCAAGTCTTTCGCGTACTGAATCGGAATCGGTTTCGATCATGCGGCGGCGGAGATTTTCCAATATTCCTTCAAACGGCTTTGCCCAGTGGTATTTTTTGCCGTGCATGAAGTAGTCAAATTCAAGATTTTTATCCCCGGTCCCGTAAAGAAGGATACGTTTGAAATCTTCCGGAATTTTTTCAAACGGCACAGTCAATACACTTGCATCACCGAATTGTTCGGCAAGTTTGCGCAAAATCATATTGTAGTAGATTATCAGGTGGCGCGGGCCGCGGCGCCAGCCGGGAATGGCTCCGTTTTTTATGGATACAGAGGTATCGGGAACCACTTTTTCCGGGTCCATACAAAGCTGGACTCCCAGACCGTTGCAGCATTTGCATGCACCGTAGGGGGAGTTGAAACTGAAGTTGCGCGGCAGCATCTCACCGAAAGATATCCCGCAATGGATGCAGGCAAGTTTTTCACAGAAACTTTTTTCTTCGGTACTGCCATCCTTTTCAATGACCGCAGTCAATACTCCGTTGCCGTGTTTCAACGCGGTTTCCACGGAATCGGTCAGGCGTGAACGGTCGATCGCACCGGTTTTCAAACGGTCGATGACAGCTTCGACAGTGTGACGGATATTTTTTTCAAGCGGAGTATCATCTTCATCATCGAGCATCACTGCTTTGCCATCGATTCTGGCACGGACAAAGCCGTCACTCTTTAATTTGTCAAGTATGTCGCGGTGTTCGCCTTTTCTGCCGGAAACGACCGGGGCGAGAATGGTGAGTTTGCATCCGGATTCAATTTCCAGAAGCTGAGTCGTTATCGCTTCGGCGGATTGCGAGGCAAGGACTCTGCCGCACTCCGGACAGTGGGGAGTGCCGCAATGGGCGTAAAGCAGACGCAGATAATCGTAAATTTCCGTCACGGTCGCCACCGTGGAACGCGGAGTGCCGCCGGCACTGCGCTGTTCAATGGCGATTGCAGGGGCGAGTCCCTCGATATGGTCTACTTTCGGTTTCTGCATCAAATCGAGGAACTGTCTTGCGTAAGCGGAAAGACTTTCCACATAGCGGCGCTGACCTTCGGCATAGAGGGTGTCGAAGGCAAGGGAAGATTTGCCGGAACCTGACAATCCGGTTATCACCACAAGTTTATTGCGGGGAATGGTCAGGCTGACATTCTTCAAGTTGTGTTGATTTGCCCCCCGGATAACGATATTCTCTACCATGTTCACCAACCGAAACTCTGAAAGGTCAATGCGGTATAGATTTTGCTGTCGATGCCGCAATCTTCACTTTCCATAGCTTTGACAAAATCGGCTATTTTGTCCGCTTTCACCCGGAAAACTTCGATATTTTCGCTTTCTTCCTGATGATTCTGCGGAATCATGCCGTCAGGGTACTTCGTTCCGTCGATCTCCATTGCCGCAAGTATTATTGATTCCCCGGTCATCCCGGGGGAGCTGTAACCGCCTGCGGTGCAGGAAAGGACTTTGCCCTCAAAGCCGGTTTCCTCGTAAAGTTCACGCACCGCAGTCGTTTCCGGAGTTTCCCCCGGGTCGATCAATCCGGCGGGGAACTCCACCATCAACTTTCCGGCAGGCGGACGGAACTGGCGGATCATCACCACTTCGTTATCCGGTACGATACGGGCGATGATGAATACCGCATGGGCGCAGCCGGAATTTCCGGTGCGGTCTACCGCTTCCCAGTGACGGTCAATGCCGTGGGCATCGGTATAGAAGATTTTCCGGAAAGAGAGGAACTTGCCGGAAAACAACTGTTCACAGCGATTGATCTTTACTTTCATCGTCTGATCTTACTCAAAGATAAATTCACCGAACTCGGCAGGAACGTGGAACGAACATTTGGCAAGCGGCATCCAGCTCAGCCATGTCGGGTGGGAGCAGCGGTCGGCACATTTGGTGAAGTTCGCTTTCCAGACACTTCCGGAAACCGGAGCAGCACAGCCGGTGTATTTGACGAAGAATTCTACCGGAATGGCAAAACCCAGATACCATGTCGTCGGTTCGGTGATCTCCTCGGTGATGCGCTCCGGCAGAGTGTGGTAACGGCCGAAGGTCTTCATATCTTCGTCGGGAATGACGATATACTCTTTTTTCTTCAGGTCTCCGCAGCGGTAAAGCAGAAAGATTCCGCCGCAGTTCATTTCAAAGTTGAAGTAATATTCGCTGTCTTTGGGCTGGACGAAGAACTCCACACAGCTGTCCTGACAGACCATATCCTGATCTTTTTCGGCTCTGGCGACGACGTAACGGTCTTCAACGCGGTAAAGTCCGCAGATATTTTTGCCGTCAAAAAGCATTTTCAGCTGAACATTGGGGGTGTGGTCGCTGTTGCAGTCAAAGCCGTAATCGACGACGGCGACGTTGGCATCTTTCCACATTTCTGATTCCCAGCCCGCGGCGAGATCGACGGGAACGGCAGATTTTTTGATTGTGTAGCTTTTCATTTTCTTCAATACTCCTTAAATTATTTTTTTATGAAATGTCTAACCATCCAACTTCGTTACACTACGCCGCGACAAGGCGGTGGCGCATCAAAGCTGCGCCCTGACAAGCCGATTGCAAACAAACCGTATCGCCAACCCGCGGCGGCGCATCGTGGTCAATCTCGCGCCTTATCAACGGCTTGAAAACTCAACTCCCGTTTCAGTAACAACATATTTGCTGTTGGTTTTGCGGGATATTTCATCAAGAATTTCTTTCAAAGTTGCGTTGCTCTTTTCAAGCGAAAATTCCGCATCAAAAAGTTCATCATCAGCGATTTTTACTGATATGCCGATACCGTCCGGCGAAAGCCGTTTTGATTGTTTTTCCAGAAGCGGAACGACATCCCCAAGCGCAACATCTTCAAACTGTATCCGGGAAAAAACGATGGTATCCAGCTTTTTTTCAACTGCACTTGAAACGGAATCAGTTTCCTCTTTCGCAACAGTTTTATTTTCAACTCCGCAGGATATTGAGGATAAACCCAACGCACAAACGGCAAACAACGTGAAAAATACCCTGAAAACTTTCATTTTCTTTTACCTCTGCTTTTAGGTTGTTTGTAACTTTTTTTGTATTTAACATTGGAAAGGTTGAATACAATACAGTCTTCTTTGATAATATATTTCACCCCAGTGTACCGCGATATTTCATCTAATATTCCTTTCAAAGAGGTATTGCGTTTTGAAAGGAATACTTCAGGAACCTGCTGAGTCTGTTTCCCCCCTTTTTTTACTTGAGGTGAAGTTTCGCCAGTAAATATAATTTTTACACCGTCACCATCATTGATATGATTGGAATATCTGCTTAATAATTCACAAACATATGTTAATTTTGAATTTAGAAAAACGACTTTGGGAAAAATTATTTTATCAAGTTTGCCTTTGATTCCCCTGTTTGTGTTGTTGTTTCCGTCTGCAATTGGAACATAGGGACGGACAAACTCAATACAATTATTTTTGATTTGATAATCAATGCCAGACACAATGTACATTTCATCCAAAACACGTTTCAAAGAGCCATTTCTTACATACAAAGAAAATTTGGGGATATTCATCAGTTGTGATTTTACATCGGTCAATGGTTTGCCGTCAACCAGTTTGAATGTTATATCAGACAATTTAGTACTGTCACGCAAAGTTTGTGGAATAATTTCCCAGTAAATATCTTTCAACATTAAATCCTGAAAAAAAACTTGATCAATACGTTTTTCAAAAACAGAGTTTTTACGGACTTTTTTTTCTCTTCGTTTTTCGTCAGGAACATAAAATTCGACACAATCTGGAAAAATATTATACTCAAAACCTGTCGTTATGGATAATTCATCCAATGCATATTGCAATGTAATATCCTTTTTTGAAAAACTTATGTCAGGAAGTTCTTCTTTTCGCCTGACTGTAACTTCGGAACCGTTTTCATACAGGAGTTTAAATTTTAACTTCACATTATGGCGTTTGGGAGATGGCTTGTCAATATCTTGCAAGAAAAAAGAATAGTAAATATTAAGATAATGAATATATGATGCAAAATTATCGCCTCCTTTACGAAAAGCCAAGCTTCTTTTTCGAAAAGTAATTTTTTTATTTCTGAGCATTTTCTGGATTTCATATTCACTGCCATTATTTTTTCTGCTGCTATCTTTCAGTGGAGAGATGTATGGACGGACAAATTCAATAGTATTTTCATCATGTCTACTATAATTTGCACCAGGTCTCCATATGAATCCCGAAGCATCAGATATTTCATCAAGACACTCTCTTAATGTCTTATCTTTAATTTTAACTGTGACCAATGGCATTGGAGCGAGGTTTGACCTGACACCAATCTGACGGTGACCGTTCACCAGTTTGACTGTTATGTCATGATGAGAAAGATAGCGTTGTAAATATTCCAAGGTATCTTCAAATTCACATTCAGTCAGTTCTAATTGGGGTATGATTTTCTGGTCAAGCAAAGATTCAAGACGCGTTTTTTTGCTTAGATACTCGGCAGATTCTGACTGTACGCAGCAAATAATGATGAGCAACAATATGAAAAATGCCCTGAAAACTTTCATTTGCTGAATTTCCCTTATTTGAGTCCGACCGCTTTGCGCACTTTGTCAAGCGTGACATTGGCGGCGGCGCGGGCGCGTTCACCGTTTTTACGGAGCAGTTCTTCGACAAAGTCCATATTCGCTTCCAGCTCAGCCCGGCGGGCGCGCATGGGAGCGAAAAACTCCCACATCTTCTCAAAAAGTTCCTGTTTGGCGTGACCGTAGCCGTAGTTGCCTGCGCGGTACTTCTCTTTCATTGCATTCAACTCTTCTTCAGAAGCAAAGAGCTTGTAAAGCGCAACGACATTGCACGCTTCGGGATCTTTTGGCTCTTCCAGCCCTTTGCAGTCGGTGACGATGCTCATTACGATCTTGCGCAGAGCTTTTTCTTTGCCGAAGATCGGAATGGTGTTGTTGTAGCTTTTGGACATCTTCTGCCCGTCAAGACCCGGCACGATCGCCACCTGTTCGGGGATATATCCATCGGGAACGGTGAAAATTTCGCCGTACTCGTTGTTGAATTTTATCGCCAGATCGCGGGTGATTTCCAAATGCTGTTTCTGGTCTTTGCCCACCGGAACGAGATTGGCGTTGTAAAGCAGGATATCCGCCGCCATCAGAACCGGATAGGAAAAGAGTCCGTTATTGGGCAGAAAACCTTTGGCGATCTTATCCTTGTAGCTGTGGGCGCGTTCCAGAAATCCCAGCGGAGTGACGGTATTCAAAATCCACATGAGTTCGCACACTTCGGGAACTGCCGACTGGCGGAAAAAGACGGTCTTTTCCGTATCGACTCCGCAGGCGAGAAAATCAAGGGTGAGATTCATTATCCTTTCGCGCAGATCTTCCGCTTTCGGATTGGTGGTAAGGGCGTGATAATCGGCGATGAAAAGGAATGATTCGCCCTTTTCCTGAAGGTCGCAAACCTGCCGCATTGCTCCGAAATAATTGCCCAGGTGCGGCGTACCTGAAGGCTGGATTCCAGTCAAGATTCTCATAGTATCCTTCCGTTATATATTATAAGACGATATGACACTGGTAAACTTACCATAAAAATGGTGATTTGTCAAGCAGAAATCTCAATAAAATATTAAAAACCTGCCGATTCGCCGCAGTTATCATAAATGATACCGCTTTTTTGCTGTTGTCATCTTGAATTTATCTCTCTGGTGTGGTAGATTAACGGCAGTACCTGTCAAAACAGCTTATAAGGAGAAACAGATGCGTATAACTGGAACATTTCTTGATGAAATAAGTCACGATATCCCCCACCAGAACTGGGGCAGAGAGGAGTGGGAACACGATTTTCAGGCGATGAAGGCATTCGGAATCAACACCGTTATCCTCATCCGCTGCGGCTGGAAACGCTGGATGACCTATCCATCTGCTGTGCTGATGAAAGAGAAAAATGGTTTTGAGCCGCCTGTCGATCTTATCGGCATGTTCCTTGACCTTGCCGAAAAATACGGAATGGATTTTTACTGCGGCAGCTACGACTCCGGTATTCCGTGGTGGCGTCCGGAATATGATGCGGCTCCGGATATTGAGATAATGAGCAAAGTCTGCAACGAGATCATCGACCGTTACGGTGAGCGCAAAGCGTTCAAAGGCTGGTATTTTTCTCAGGAAATCGACAACAAAAACAGCAAAGTCGCCGGAATTTACCGCGCACTGTCTGCTGTTGTCAAAGCGCGTATGCCCGAAGCAAAAATCATGATATCCCCAAGTATTCTCGGTGCCAATGCCTACAATGAGAATATGGAAAAACTCGGCGTCACCATCGCTCCGGAACAGCACGAAGCTGAATGGAAAGAAAATATGGAACAGCTCAAAGGCGTCGTCGATATCGTCGCTTTTCAGGATGGACTTGTGGAAATCGAACTTCTGCCGACATTCCTTGAAATCAACAAGCGTCTCTGTGATGAAAACGGTATCGAATGCTGGAGCAATGTCGAAAGTTTCGACCGTGATATGCCGATCGACTTTCTGCCGATCAAGTGGGAAAAACTGCGCCTGAAGCTGAAAGCCGCTGAAGAAGCGGGACTTTCCAATGCTATCACCT
>SUWE01000090.1 GCA_015061615.1 Lentisphaerota bacterium | reverse complement strand
CGTTTTTACGAAATAATGGAAAAAGATTACAACCTGCTGCGTACACTGGCTGACAAAGGCAACGGAAATGCTCTTTACGCCCTCGGTGTGCTGGGTATTATGAATCAGGATATGAAACACCCCGACATCGCCATCGGGATCGAATTGCTTGAAAAGGCTGTCAAACAGAACAGTTCCGAAGCCTGCATCCTTCTCGGACACATTCACAGAGCCGGGAAATTGGTCCCCGGGGATATGAAAAAAGCTCTTGAATACTACCGCAAAGGGGCTGAAATGGGCAATTCCTACTCCGCCTGGTGGGTACCGCTCGTTCTTACAAATGAAAAAGAATTTGCCGACACCCCTCATGATGACGTCAAAAAGGCATTTGAACGCTGTCTTGAACTGAATGAAGACCGGGTATTGCAGAATTATGGAGCTTTTATGGAATTTACCGTCAAAGATTTGAAGAAGGCGGAAGAACTCTACCGTCTGGCAGCCGCCAAAGGTGATACTGCGGCAATGCTCAGGTTGTACCACTTGCTTTCCGAAAGCGATCCCGCAGCTTCCCTGGGATATCTGTTTAATGCCATTGAACTTGAAGATCCCCTGGCTGAAACGGAATTCGCCGATCATTTGCTTACTGTCGATGGCAGGCCGCGAGACATATATGGTCGGTATCTCAGCGCGTATTGGCACGGCGACAACGTACATGCTCCTGCCATGCTTGCCACCTGCTATCTGAATGGTTTCGGCTGTGAACCGAACAGCAATATGTTCTGGAAATTTTCCGACATTGCCTATAAAAACGGCTCAGCAGAGATCTGCCTTGCCCTCGGTGACGTTTTCCGCGACGGAAAAATCACTCCCAAAAATCTGAAAAAGGCACGGGAATACTACACCGAAGGCGTAAAACGCGGCAATCAGAGTTGCCGGAAAGCTCTTGACTCCCTGAAATAACCTGAACAGAAAACGGGGCTGAGCGCAAAACCTGATGTTTTGCGCTCAGCCCGGTAAAATGCAGTGCATACCGCAGACAGGATATTGATTTCAAAATTCAGCTTTGCTGTTCCAGCGCAGCTCCCATTCACCGTCAACGTTGACACCCATGAAATATTTGTCCTTGACCGGCTGATTTATGATTCTGAAAAAGCGGCTCTTTTCTCCGCTGAAAACAAGGTAATCAGCATTGTCCGCCTTGCTGATATCATGCAGCCACTGTTCGTTGTTCACCGTCATGAAGGAAAACAGCGCCGGCTGGCTGTGCGGTATTTTCATAACCAGATCGTGACCGTCATTCATTAACCTGTTGAACATCTCTTCTGTCATCGCAAATGAGGCATCCGCCCAGCGGACAATAAACATTCCGTTGGCAAGACGGGCGGAAGCCACTCCCTGATTACTGACCGCATCCCACAGCATCGGCACGCGGAAGTTGCCGTTGCTGAACTGCACTGAATGGCGGATCCTGCCGCCGGATATCTG
This sequence comes from Lentisphaerota bacterium, assembly GCA_015061615.1. Taxonomy (GTDB): domain Bacteria; phylum Verrucomicrobiota; class Lentisphaeria; order Victivallales; family Victivallaceae; genus UBA1784. Next base: position 4,603 of record SUWE01000090.1, on the reverse strand, counting down.
GAATATCACCGTTTTGTCAGCAAGATCGGGATAGAAACTTTTCAGAAATGCACTTTCTTTGCTGCAAATAAGCAATGTGTTGCGGTCGGGAGCAAATTCCTTGAAAAACTCCAGTGCCGGAGCAATATGTTTGAATGATCTCTCATAAAGCACCGTTCTGCCGGAAATATCCGTTTGCAGCACATGGCACCAGCCGTCAGAGAAACTCGCTTTGACCGCTTCACCGCTGAGCTTGTGCATAACCGAGGGAACTCCATGCATTTTGTATACATAATTCCCGCCGCCAAGCATTTCTATATAACCTTCGCCCAGCGCATAAGGCTGATGGAGTTCGATTTTCGTCACACCACCTTTGCGTGCCATTCTCAAAACATGATGGCGCTCGGATTTCCGGATATGCAGTTCACTGTGCAAAAACGAATCCGGCGGAGCTATCACCGTTATATCGGACTCGGTTTCCAGCAGTTTGCGCAACTTCTTCATCGCATTTTCCGACTTTTGCAGCAAACGCAAAATCAGTTCACTGCCGTCGGTATCCTTTACTGCCGCGATCATACAAGGCGCAAAATACGCCCCGTTTTTGGAAAAGAGCGGGAATCTCCAGTGATTTCCCTTCAACCGGATGATATTGTGTCCGCAATCGACTTCCGCCTCACTTGCCAACGGCTGTTCTTCATCAATATCTTTCACTTTCAGATCTGTAAATTCCTTTTCGGCACTGAATTTATACCAGCCGTTGAGAATGACTGCCAGCATATATTTATCCAGATTGCGCGGACTCATGATAGATTGCAGGAAACCTCCCGGATTGCTCATCACGATATAAAACAGATTACGGTTTGAGGATATTCCGGTGAAGAATCTGCACAATTCCCAATCGCTTTTGAATCTCCATGCAGTAGGCATTCCCATTGCGGCATCGAACTCCACACCATAGCCGGATTCTTTGGGCATCACATCGAGTTTCACTTTGGAACTGCCGACTTTGATGACCGCATTTTCCGGAGTACCCGCCGCTTTCACGGTACGCGCAAGCACCTCTTTGCGGCGGTTGATTTTACCGCTGTCAGGATTGATCTTCGCCATATACTCTATTGATGACATTTTCTCACGCGGCGGCGCATTTTTCACCGTGAAAATATCCACGCCCGCCGGGAAGGTATAGTTGTGTTTCACCCCCAGCTGACGCAGGATCACCGGAGCAAGGTCAACCGGCCAGCACTCCTGATCGACCACCCCTTTATCCAGACCGTTAAGGATGAAAGTCAGCAGATTTTTGCGCGGTTTATGTTCCAGAATGGTCTGCACTGTTTCCGGACTCGGCACGATATTGCGCATCACCAGATGGTCACCGGATACGACAACCACCGTATCTTTGCCCGCTGGAGTGTTTGCTATGTGATCGAGAAATTTACCCAGCGCCGCATCGGTGGTGTGCAGGGCGTTGAGCAGAGGGAAACGTTTGGCATGCGGTCCTTCGCTGTAAACCATGGAACGGTTGCCGATCACTCCGTCCGGAGCATGGCTGTCGACCGTAAAGAGTGTAAAGCAGAAAGGTTTGCCCTGAGAAGCAAGTTTGTCATACTCATTTTTGGCGATTTCAAAAAGTTCATAATCGCGGAATCCCCATGCGCCGATCTCGGTCGCCTGCGCGTTCACTTCCGGATGCTGCCAATCCATACGGCGGTCATACTTCACATTTTTGACAAAATCCCCCGTGCTGGCAAAATCCAGCGTACACGCTTTGAGGAACGAGGTGTTGTACCCCGCTTTATGGAGTATCTGTGAAAGCGACGGCTGACGGTCGGCATAGGAACTTGAAAAGACCGAATACATATAATCGCCGATATGGGTCTGATACAAAAAGGCAAAAGTATTGCCTGCGGCACTGCGCATATTGTTGAATACCAGTGCATCGTCGCGTTTCATATTCTTTTCTATTTCCGGCAGCAGTCCGGGGAAATGCTCTTTGCTCAGATAATTCTGTTCAAGCGATTCAACGATGACAAAGACCAGATTTTTGCCCGCAGTTGCCTCTATTTTATCGGGAGTGACCGCGTTGGGGTCTTTGGCAAGGGCATCGAAATACGCCATATCGCGGGATGAGTCAAGATTTTCTTTCATCACTTCGATGAGTATCGACAGCGGAGTTTCCGGCAGGAAAAAGAGCGCGACCGCTCCTGCGGCAAGCAGACACTTCAGCGGAATAAAGAGCGCTTTATATTTTTCCACCTTCGCAGAAACCGTCAATGACAAAAGAGTTATACCGATACCGATAAGGGTGAATCCGCCAAGCACGGCGACGGTCTGTTTCCAGAAAACTTCGATGACTTCGCCGGAAAGCGCATCTAAATTGAAGTTCATCAGAAACTCCTGATTGAAACTGTCGCCGGTAAAGCAGAACATGAACGCTTCAAAAAGAACAAGCAGTTCCAGCGCGATCCACAACAGCGCAATGAGCGGTATGCGCAACGCTTTTCTTGTAAGGAGCGATGCCGTGAATGTAAGAAAAAGCGCCGCCGCCAGTGCAAATACGCCGCGTATCAGCCAGAATGTCAAATCGCGCTCAATAAAACTGCCCAGCAGCACCAGCGGAGCAAGATACGGAATAAAAAAAACCGCTCCGGCAACCGTGCAGAAAAGAATACCGGAACGCTTGATAAATCGCCAGAATTTCATGATTTTCCTCCCAATACTTAACACACAAGGCTATAATATACCATTTACACACAACTTTTTCAAGATTTTCATTTGACAATTTTTTGTACAAGCTGTATGTTATGCAGAAACATACAGTGAAAAAAAGGAGAGCATATCATGCAAGCAAACTGGCAGCCGTTAAAAAGCGGCTATCGTGCAGAATTACTGCTGGATCTGCCGCCGTCAGCGGCTTTTATGTACCGCGTAAGCAACAACATGGTGCAAATACTGCCCGGTTCGTGCGTAACGACCCCCGCCGGATACGAAGGCGAATATGAAAGTCAGGATGTTATCGTCGTCGGTGATATCCAGAGCAAACAGTATGTCCTTGCCGGAGCAGTCACTGCACACCGGTCGATGAGCCACTTCAAGCTCATCAAACGCGGCAGATTCCACAGCATCACCGTCCACCAGCCGCATATCAAAGAGGGGATGACTCCGGAAGAGATCATCGTGCTCAAAGGCGAAGACTGGCGGGAACTGATGATCCAATACGCTGAAACGGCGGCAAAAAAGATGGGGGTAGCTCCCATTGATCCGGAAAAGAATCTTACCGGATACTGTTCGTGGTACTACTATTACGCCAATGTTTCCGAAGATGATTTCAACGAAAATCTCACCGCCCTTGCCAAAGCGCATAAGGATAGCCCCTTTGCTCCGCAGGTGGTGCAGATCGACGACGGATATCAGCCGTTCCAGGGTGACTGGCTCAAGTGCAACACCCGCTGGAAATCCTCGATGAAAGAAATCGCCGCAAGGATCACCGCTGCGGATATGACTCCGGGTATCTGGCTGATGCCGTTTCTTGCTTCGACCGCAAGCGAAGTCTATCAGAATCACCCCGACTGGTTCGTGAAAAAAACCGACGGTTCCGTACTTGCAATGCAGGGCTGGTCTCCGGCACCGGATCACCTCTGGTGCTGTCTGGATTCAACGATCCCTGCGGTGCGTGAACACCTTAAACATCTCTTTCAGACCTTCCACTCATGGGGTTACCGCTACTTCAAAATGGACGGACTGGGTTTCGGTATGCCTGAAGGAGTCTACTCCGATCCTTCGGTCACCCCCATTGAGGCGTTCCGCATGGGTTTGAAGGCGATCCGCGAAGCGGTTCCGGATTCATTCCTGCTGGGCTGCTGTCCGCCGTTCATGGCGTGTCTGGGATATGTCGACAGCTGCCGTGTCAGTCCGGATACTTCGCGTTACTGGCGCACCCCCTTCCCCGAACTTGTCAACTGCGAACTTTCCCCCGGTTCACCGTGCATTGCCAACTCTCTGCACGCATCGCTTGCCAACTGGTTCATGTACGACCGCTACTTCCGCGCCGATCCGGATACTCTGATGGCGCGGGCGGACAACGCATTCTACACCCTCGGTGAAGCGCGTATGTCGGTGCTTATGGGAGTTCTTACCGGAGTCTGCATCACCAGCGACCACCTCGGCACGATCTCCCCTGAACGCATGGTACTTCTGGAACGCGCAGCAAAATACCGTATGCGCGATGTGAAACCGGGCGACTGGTATCCCGATACCTGGGCGCAGGTGTTCACCGGTACTGTCGAAGGCAAACATGCCGCCGCAGTCTTCAATGATTCGGAAACGACCCGCCGTTACAAACTTGCCGACCTCGGTTTCAAGGGCGCGGCAATGGAGGTGTTCCACCCGATGGGCGCTATCGGCGGAGAACTCATCCTCAACGCTCACGACGGCGCATTGCTCATTGAAAAATAATTCCGGATATTCATTTACCGGACTGAGCGCAAAACTCAGTCCCGTTTTTTTTTGCAGGGGTGCTAACGCCGCCCCCTGCACCCCTGGCGCCCGCGCATGCGGGATTTTGTACTGGCAAGTGGTATGCGTGTGTGGTGGTGGTTCGACTCATGTGTCGCAAAGTTTCACCCTC
>SUWE01000089.1 GCA_015061615.1 Lentisphaerota bacterium | reverse complement strand
TGAGTCGAACCACCACCACACACGCATACCACTTGCCAGTACAAAATCCCGCATGCGCGGGCGCCAGGGGTGCAGGGGGCGGCGTTAGCACCCCTGCAAAAAAAACACAGGTTTTGCGCTCAGCCCCTTTTTTCTCAGCAAAAACTCTGCCGGCTTTTGGTGTTTTTACCTTGAAATTACGCATAAATTGTGATAAATTAACTGTAACACCTGTCAACACGACTTACAAGGAGAAAAAAATGCGTATTACAGGAACATTTCTTGACGAGATCAGTCATGATATCCCCCACCAGAACTGGGGCAGAGAGGAGTAGGAACACGATTTTCAGGCGATGAAGGCTTTCGGTATCAACACCGTTATCCTTATCCGCTGCGGCTGGAAACGCTGGATGACTTTCCCTTCCGAAGTGCTGATGAAAGAGAAAAACGGTTTTGCTCCCCCGGTCGACCTGATCGATATGTTCCTCGATCTGGCGGAAAAATATGAGATGGATTTCTTCTGCGGCAGTTACGACTCCGGCACTCCGTGGTGGGAACCTGATTATCAGGTCGTTCCCGAAGTGGCGATGATGCGCAAGGTCTGCAACGAGATCATCGACCGTTACGGCAAACGCAAGGCGTTCAAAGGCTGGTATCTTTCTCAGGAAATCGCCGGCACCAACCCCGCCGCGACCACCTGCTACCGCGAACTGGGAACTCTGCTCAAAGAGCGTATGCCCGGCTGCAAAATCATGATTTCTCCGGGAATGAAGGGCGCCAAAGCCTACAATGCCCAGATGGTCAAACTCGGCAAAACCATCGCTCCGGAACAGCACGAAGCTGAATGGAGAGTGAATATGGAAAAGATCAAAGGTATCGTCGATATCGTCGCTTTCCAGGATGGTCACGTTGAAATCGAACTTCTGCCGACATTCCTCAAGATCAACAAGAAACTCTGCGATGAAAACGGAATCGAATGCTGGACAAACAGCGAAAGTTTCGACCGTGATATGCCGATCGACTTTCTGCCGATCAAGTGGGAAAAACTGCGCCTGAAGCTGAAAGCCGCTGAAGAAGCGGGACTTTCCAATGCTATCACCTTTGAGTTTTCGCACTTCATCAGCCCGAACAGCATGTACAAATCCGCAGGCGGACTTTACGACCGTTACTGCGAAGAAAACGGAATCCCTGCGAGAGCAAAAGATTTCCGTTGAGGAAAACAGTAAAACAATTGCCGTATACTCTTTTCGGGGTGTACGGCATATTTTTCATAAAGGTATCCATCATGATTTTTGATCCTGAAAAAATATACTGGCAGGCGCACCGCGGCGGCGGAGGTTACGAAGCGCCGGATAACACACTTTTTGCTGTGAAATACGGCTGGTCACTGGGCGGAATCCCCGAAGTCGATATCCGCATGACCGGCGACGGCAAAGTTATCTGTCTGCATGACAACACGCTCGCGCGCACGACCGATGCTCCGGAAGCTATTGCCGATAAGCCTGTGAAAATGCTTGATTTTGCAACGGTGAAAAAATTTGATGCAGGCAGAAAGTTTTCTGAAGCACATGCCGGGGAAAAAGTTCCGGCATTGAGTGAAGTGTTGGAACTTATGCGGCTTGACCCGGAAAAAATGCTTTATGCCGATATAAAAAATTATGATGAGGAACTTTTTCCGCTGCTGCTCAAAGAGTTCGGAAAACTGGTGTATGAGTACGGTGCTGCATCGCAAATCATCGTTGCCAACGGTTATTATGAGTTCAACTGCAAAATAAAAGAGGCGTATCCGGAAATCAAAACGATGCTGTGGATAGGTTATACTCCGGAAGAGCGCATGGAACATTTCCGCAGGGTGGAAGAAAAGGATTTTGCCAATCTTGATCTGGTACAGCTCCACCTTTATCCGCTGGATGAGCCGCAGGGAAATTGGATGTATGATCTGCCGCTTGCCGATTTGAAATATGCTGTTGATGCACTCGGCTCAAGATTGGAAGTGTTCCCTGTCGGCAATTTCACCAAGTCCGCGATAAAAACTCTGCTTGACCTGAATATCCGCCGTTTTACCACCGACGAGCCTGCCCGTTTCTGCAAGATAATGAGCGAACTTGTATAATATTTCAGCTTTTCAGATGCACAAGTTTTGTCCACGCGTTTGAATGGTAACGCCAGCAGAATCCGGCGATACGGACGAGCCAGTCAAGTATCATCGCTATCCATACTGCCAGCACGCCGCTGTCTATCCAGCCGGCAATAAGGTAACTGCAGCCGACTCTGACGATCAGCATCGAGCCGACGGAAATCAGCATCGTGACTCTGACATCGTTCATCGAACGCAGAATATTGGGGAATACAAATGAGCCCGGCCACATGAACATGCCCAGCACATTGTGGATAAGTATCAGATAAAATGCCAGCTGACGCGTTTCCACATCCAGTTTATTGAAACAGAGCAGTATCAACGGTGTGAATGCCAGAACCAGTATGTTCCACAATATGTGGCTCGTGTACGCCCACGTCATCATCTTTCTGACATAGTAGCGTATCTGGCTTTCATCACCTGCTCCGACGGCTCTGCCGATGACTGTGACTACCGCAAGCGAAAAAACTCCTCCGCAGGCAGAGCCGAAAATATCTACTGTATTCGCCACGGCATTGGCGGCGATTTCCCGTGTTCCGTAAGTGGCGATCAAACCCAGAACCAGGATTCTGCCGAACTGGAACACCCCGTTTTCGATTCCTCCGGGAACTCCGATAAACAGGATTTTTCTGATGAACTGCCACGAAACACGGAAACCGCTTCTGAAATCTATGTAAATCAGCTTTGACCTGTCGGCGATCATGTAAAGAATTATCGCCGTTGACACCAGACGGGCAAACAGCGTGGCATACGCCGCTCCGGCGACTCCCATTTTGAACAAATAGATCAAAAGCGCATTGCCGGCAATGTTTATGATATTGCTTATAAGTGCAACATACATAGTTACTTTAGTGCGGTTCATCACTCTGAACAACGCGGTGCATCCGCCGTAAACCGTGATAACCGGCAGTGTTACCAGAGTTATTTTGAAGTAACTCATTGCATCGGTATGCACATCTTCAGGCAGTTCCCCGTAGAGCAGGCGGAGTATTTCCGCAGGGAACAATTCTCCGATAAGAAGAACGCCTGCTCCTGCGGCAAGAAGGATCATCAAAAGCTGTTTGGCGCTTTCTCTGGCACGGTGAAGACTGCCGGCACCGATATATTGTGCCGCTACGACCGCTCCGCCGGTTGCCAGTGCGATGATGACTCCGCTTACACAGTTATTGAACATATCGACAAGAGACACTGCCGATATGCTCGCTTCGCCGAGACTTGCGACCATCAGCGTATCGGCACTGCCCACCAGACGGAAAAGCAGTTGTTCAAAAAACAGCGGTATCACCAGACGGAGGATATCTTTTGTTGTGAAAAGAGAATATTTGCTGTCGTCAATGAGAAAACGCAGTTTTCCCGGGAATTTTGATGATACTGACATTTTGATTTTTTCAACCTGAAAAGCCGGTTACCGTTTTTCGGGTATTACCTCCAGCCAGTAGCCGTCGGGCACACTTGTCATAACAGATAGTTCCCCATTATTCATCTTTTGGACGGTTGCGGAGCGATTCTTCAAGCAGTTTCAACTCCTGTAAATCTTCCCAATCAGCCTGTTTGGCGGCTTCTGTTTTACGCCTTTGGTTGAATACTTCGTAGCGTTCGCTTACGATTGTTTTCATATCATTATTGCTGATTGAACCGGCGTTGTTCAATATTTCAAAACCGTTGAACTCCAATAACTGATTGACATTATTACGCCAGAAATCCATAGTGAGAGTACGACGGTTTTTGATTCTTAATTCAGCCGATTCCAGAAAGATCATAACCAGACGGTTGAGCGAATCGATTTCATCGTTGTTCAAAAAGTTTTTGGCAATGAATATATCCCCTTTGCGGACGACTGCCCCCGCCCAACTGGTCGCACCGAAATTTGGCAATTCAGCTTGGGCACGTTGAACAATGATCTCTGCGGCTGTAAGATGAGTTACCGCATAAAGCAGTTTATTCTGCGTTTCAGCAAAGAACATCTGGGTCGATTTGTCAGTAGCATCGTAATCACTGCTCAAGCTGAATAGTTCCCGAACCTTTTGATAAAAGCGTTTTTCCGAAGCCCTGATCTCCCGGATGCGTTCCAGCAATTCATCAAAATAATCAGGGCGACCGTCAGGATTTTTCAAACGGTCATCGTCAATGACAAAACCTTTCCGCATAAATTCAACAAGATTGCGGTTCGCCCATTGCCGGAATTGCACGCCCCGCTTGCTCCGCACCCGAAAACCGATGGCAAGGATCATATCAAGCGAGTAATAGGCAACATTGTAATCTTTGCCATCGGCGGCAGTTGTTAAATAAAACTTAACAACTGAATTTTCTTGCAACTCATTGTCTTCAAATATATTGGATATGTGAGTTGATATATTCGCTTTAGAGGTGGCAAAAAGTTCGGCTAGCTGATTTTGGTTCAGCCAAACGCTGCCGTCTTTAGCCAATAAAGAGATATTCGCCTTGCCGTCAGCGGTTGAATAAATGATGATTTCTTCTGAACTATTGTCCATACTATTGTCTTTCTGAAAATCATCAATGCCGTTTTTCGGGTATTACCTCCAGCCAGTAGCCGTCGGGGTCGGTGACAAAGTAGATTCCCATTTCGGCGTTTTCATAGCAGATACAGCCCATTTCAGCGTGACGTTTGTGCGCCGCTTCGTAATCATCGACCTTGAATGCAAGGTGAAACTCATTGTCTCCCAAATCGTAGGGGCGATCCATCTCTTTCATCCATGTGAGTTCCAGAAGATGATTGCTGTTATCCTCGGAAAGATAGACGATGATGAAACTGCCGTCTGCCGGAGCAATGCGGCGCACTTCGTGCATATCAAAGGCATCCTGATAAAATTTAATGCTCTTGTCAAGGTCAAAAACGTTCAGATTATTGTGAACCATCCGGAATTTCATTTGATATGTCTCCTGTGTTTAATTCCTTTGAAGATAATATACCGCAAACACCGTGAAAATGCAAGCTTATCAAAATAAAAACTTTCTTTACAATCGTCACGGTTGGATATTTCGGAGTTTTCTTGAATTGTTGAATTGAAAAATAGCTTTGTGCAGTGTATATTACACCGACAGGAGCATATACCATGAAAGATATTACCAGCAGCGTTTACAGTTTTGAAAAATTACGGCAGGAAGGATATCTCTATGTCGATAAGACGGAGTATATCTGGAATTTGATAAATCCTGCCGGGGGCTCCTATTTTCTTTCCCGTCCCCGACGTTTCGGAAAATCATTGACCGTATCTACCTTAAAAGCAATCTTTGAGGGTAAGAAAGAACTGTTTCAAGGACTTGCCATCTATGATAAACCTTATGACTGGAAAAGATATCCTGTGATTCACTTGGATCTTAATGGGTGGAATTTTAACACTCACGATGAATTGCGCAGCAGTTTATGCGGATTAGTGCGTGAAAGTGCTGAAGATCATCATATAGAACTTCAAGAAGATGTTCCGGAAAAAATGTTCCGGCAGTTAATCAGAACATTGGCGTCTGTTTCTCCGGTTGTGATTTTACTGGATGAATATGACAAACCTATTTTGAATAACATCGGGAAGCCGGAATCCAAGCGAATTTTAGCAGACTTGAAATCGTTTTATTCCGTCATAAAAGCTTTTGAAGATAAATTGCGTTTTGCATTTATTACTGGAGTCAGTAAATTCAGCCATGTATCTTTGTTCTCTGATTTGAATAATTTGTTTGACATTACCATGGATGCCCGTTATGCAACGATGTTCGGCTATACTCAGGAAGAGTTGGAAGCAAACTTCGGCGATCGTATTGCGGCTCTTGCCGGAAATACGGATATTACTGCTTACAAAGGCAAGATAAAAGAGTGGTACAACGGTTATCGTTTTGAGGAAAATGCCAAGACGGTTTATAATCCGGTGTCCCTTGCTCTGTTCTTTGAAAATGGTGGAAAATTCAACAACTACTGGTTTTCCACCGGGACTCCGTCATTTTTGATGGAGTTGACCAAGCAGAAAGATTTTAACTTTGAGGCGGCATTGAAAGACGCTGTGCCGCAAGTCGCATTCAATGCCTTTGAAATCGATAATATCGATCCGTTGACATTACTGCTGCAAACAGGCTACATTACAATAAAAGGAACCGAAG
>SUWE01000088.1 GCA_015061615.1 Lentisphaerota bacterium | reverse complement strand
CTTATATGCTCCGTTTCCCCAATCTGGAAGTCAAAGGCTCATTTGAGGCTTATCTGACCGGGGATTGCAGCGGACTGCACGTCGATCAGGTGAAAGATTCCGTCTACCGTCTGGCGGATAAGGTGACCGCCGGAGACGTTGACGGATTCATGGAGACGATGAAGGTTTTTTTCGCCAAAGTTCCGTATGATGTGCATTTGAAAAATGAGAGCAATTTCCAGCTGCTTTTCTATTCGATCTTCATGCTGCTGGGCATCAGTATCACTGCCGAATCCCGTACCAATAACGGCAGAATAGATGCAGTGGCGACCAATGAAGATTTTGTGTTTGTCTTTGAATTCAAGTTAAATAAAAGTGATGAAATCGCGTTACAGCAGATCAAAGAGCGCGACTATTTCCGCCGCTATATGAACTCCGGCAAAAAGATCATTCTGATCGGAGTCAACTTCGATAACGCTGCCGGACAGATCGACCGCTGGGTATTTGAGCAAGTCTGAAAAAACAGTTGCATTGCCGAGGCATTTTCAAGAGTTTTTGAGAACTTTTGAAATTGCCTCTTCCAAATTGAAATCTGAAGCAAATCCGCAATCAAGCCGCATTGTTCCGTCATTGATATTGATATACTTCATGATCAACGGCTTGCGGGCAACACGGGCTTCAGATACCCGCTGTGGCGCGCTGTCGTTATGGAGCGTCGCTTTATACGGATAAGTGCGGATAGGTACGGCGGGGGGCGGCGCGTTTGCAAACAGAAACCTTGCGGTTTGTTTTTTTTACGGCAGTCGCTGCCGCATTACGGAGCTTATCACGATCGCAAGCATCAGAACTCCGGCGGCAATCAGCGCAAGCATGGGGGCATACTCTTTGTATGCCGCCGGAACCGGATTGCTGTGGTCGGTTTTTTCCAGCGCGTTGATCTCTTCCATCACCCGTTTCATGCCATCGGCATCGGCGGCGGCGTAGTAGTTGCCGCCGGTGATGGCAGATATTTCCCTGAGCAGTTTGATATCGGGCATACTCTGCACTCTTGCAAGCTGATTGAACGGTGCGGTTATGGCGTAACTGTTTTCCGCCCCGATACCGACCGTGTGGATGACCACGTTGAACTCCTTTGCCGCCTCAGCCGCCGCCTGCGGAGCAACACGGTTCTGTGCGGTATTGGCTCCGTCGGTGAAAAGCACCAGCACCCGGCGCGGACTCTTGGATTTTTTCAGGTGTCCTGCGGCACTGCCGATGGGCGAAGCGATCCCGGTCGCATCGCCGAGTTCACCGGTCTGCAATGTTTTCAGCCGTTCCAGCAGCAGTGCGTGGTCGAGTGTCGGCGGCACGAAACTGTACGCCAGATCGGCAAATCCGATAAGACCGATACGGTCATTGGGACGGGCTTCGATGAAGCTGCGGATTTCCCGTTTCGCAGTTTCCAGACGGTTGAGTGTTTTGGATGAATTTATCTCATTGACGAACTTTTCCTCACTCATTCCGGCAGGGCGGTCAAAGCACTGCATTGAGCCTGACATATCAATGGCAAGAATGATATCCACTCCCTGAGCGCGGTGTTTCCTTGTCCCTTCCGGAGTTCGCGGACGGGCAAGTGCGATCACCGTAAGAGCAAGCGCGATAAGCAGAGCTGCTTCCATAACGGTGAGCCGTTTTTTTCTGCCGGAACTTTTTTTCAGCGGTATCACGGTGGATATTTTCACCGACGGCCGCTTGCGGCACGCCATAAGTATACCGAGCAGTGCAACGGGGATCAGCAGCAGTAACAGCCATAAATTTGCGAAGGTGATCATTTGGATTTTTTCTCCTTTTCCAACGCGGCGGCGGTGGTACTGCGCACAAGTTTGCCCGCTTCTGCCGCCGCACTGTCGAGCATTCCGGGCTGGGAGGTGACTCCCGCAAATTTTATCAGATCGGCGTTATTGAGAAATCCGGTGAGGTAGATCCGTTCTCCGGCTGAAAGGAAGTCGGGATCTGCGGCAAGTTCATGGAGAAATTCGACCGTCGTCCGGCGGGTCGCCGGCAATCCGGAGCGTTCTTCAAGATAGCTGCGTACCACGTCGCTCAATGCGGCAAAACCGCTTTCCACGCGTATTTTTTTTGCTCTTACCATTGCGCAAATCTGTTCGATTTCCCGCAAAGTCCGCTGGTCGAGCGGCAATGATGATTCATTGTTTTTCCGTTTGAAAAATATCACCGCCAGCGCACAGAGTATGAAAATGATTGCCAGAACGGCATAGAATATCCGGTTTTTGTAAAACGGTTCGGCAAAACTTTTTTCGATTCCGTCAAGTTCATTTGCCAGAGGAACCGGAGCAAGGTGGAGCTTGGCTCCGCTTTGGATATTTTCCGGTACAGCGCACTCCATTTCCGGCAGTTTTACCTGAAATTCCGGCGGATTTTTCCCGAAGAACTTCTCCGTTCTCACCGTCACGCTCAAACCGTCGGTTTTGCCGGGTTCAAAAATGCGGAATTTTCCGGAAATGCGCCACTTCATCTTATTGAAATACCATCCGGCAAACTCCGCTTTCCCTGCGGATAAGAGAGAGCCGTTGCGGAAAATCTCCGCCGATTTCACGATCGTATCTGCCGGGAGCATCACGTCAAAAGTGCAGCTGTTTTCTGCTCCCGGAATGATTTTTTCTGCGGGGAACACTTCCGCCGATTCAGGAATGACCGCCGGAGCAGCTTTGATATATGCCGCAATCACACCTGCGGCAAAGAGCGCAAATATCACCACTGCCGCCGCAATGAAAGTGAATAAAACTTTTTTCCACATTTTTCTCACCTGATACGCTTCTGTCTTTCCGAGAAAAATCCGATCAGCGGTTTCAGGATATCCCCGCCGCAATCGACCTTTATCAAATCCACTCCCGCCCGGCGGCAGACGGCGCTTTTTTCTTCCTGAACGGCGTTGAGTGCGGCGTTGATTTCTGCAATATTGCCGCTGTATTCAACGATTTCACCGGTTTCGGCATCTTCAAATGTCACCGGATTTTTCAGGATGAATTTTTCGTCTGCCGGATCGGATAACTCAATGGCTACCACATCCTGTTTCGCTTTCAAAAGCCGCAGTGAGGCGGCAAACTCCTCCGGCGCGATAAGGTCACTCAACAGAAATACCACTCCGCGTTTTTTCATCAACCGTGACGTTTCCTGAAGCGCTCCGTTGATATCCGTTCCTTTGCCTTCGGGTTCAAATGCCAGCAGTTCCCTTATCATCCGCAGGGTGTGCCGTCTGCCGGAACGCGGCGGCAGATAGAGTTCCACCTTGTCGGTAAAGAGCAGTAATCCGACCTTGTCGCCGTTTTTTCCGGCACTGAATGCCAGCAGTGCCGCCAGTTCCGCAGCGACCTGCCGTTTGCTTTTTTCCGTTGAACCGTAGGCGCCGGATGCGGAGAGATCGACCAGCAGCATCACTGTCAGTTCGCGTTCTTCCACGAATTTTTTGACATACGGTGCGCCCATTCTTGCCGATACGTTCCAGTCGATAAGGCGCATATCGTCATCCGGAGTGTACTCGCGCACTTCGTCAAACTCCATGCCTCTGCCTTTGAAAACACTGCGGTACGCGCCGCCGGTGATCTCTTCAACCAGATGACCGGTGCGTATTTCAAGCAGACGTATCTGATGCGCCAATTCTGCCAACTGCATAATTCACCTGCGTTTACGGGGTGCGGAGCGTTTCCAGTATCCGCTGGATTATCATATCTGCATCGATATTTTCCGCTTCGGCTTCGTAGGAAAGCACCAGACGGTGACGCAGTACATCAGGTGCAAGGAGTTTTACATCCTGCGGCAGAACATACGCTCTGCCCTGGAGCATTGCATACGCCTTTGCTGCCAGCGCCAGCGCGATCGAACCGCGCGGAGATGCCCCGAAGGAGATCAGCTGGTCAAGTTCCCGCAGATCGGCATCTTTCTGCCGGGAGGATAATCTCAACTGCTGTTTCGGGCGTGTCGCAATGACGATATCGAGGATATACTCCACGATTTTTTCATCCATATACACCTTGTCCGCAAGCTCCCGCGCCCGGACGATATCATCAAGTTTTGCCACCTGTGTACTTTCCGGCGGCGGAACCGGGTGCGCCATGCGTTCAATAACGGCGTACTCCTCATCACGTTCCGGATAATCGACTTTCAATTTGAACATGAAGCGGTCAAGCTGTGCTTCAGGCAGCGGGTATGTGCCTTCCTGTTCGATCGGATTCTGAGTCGCCAGAACCATGAACGGTGCGGGCAGGGCGAATCTTTCACCGGCGATCGTCAACTGTTTTTCCTGCATTGCCTCAAGCAGTGCGCTCTGGACTTTTGCCGGAGCTCGGTTGATTTCGTCTGCCAGTACGATATTGGCGCAGACCGGACCGATCTTCGTCTGGAATGTTCCGTCGGCGGCATTGTATATCCTTGTTCCGATTACATCCGCAGGGAGCAGGTCGGGGGTGAACTGCAGCCGTGAAAATGAGCCGGATAAACTCTGTGCCAGAGTCTTTACCGTCAAAGTTTTTGCCAATCCCGGAACACCTTCGAGCAGAACGTGACCATCGGATATCAGTGCCAGCAGCAATCTGTCCACCAGTTCTTTCTGACCGGCGACGATCCTGCCGACTTCACTGCGCACAGATTGAAGCGGCACACATGCTTCGTTAAGCTGTGCTTTAAGTTCTTCCAAATTTCTGTTATCCATTTTTGTTGCCTCCTGAACTCCAATATACGATACTTTTGCGGAATCTCAAGGGGCATCAAAGGGGAAATCCCACCGGATGCACCAGATACGGAGTGTTTTTGCCCAGTTTCAACTCTTTGACAAGCTCTTTTTTATCCGCGATCGACCCCATTGCGCAGGTTCCCAGACCGTTTGCCGTTGCCGCAAGGTAGATATTCTGGCTCACATAACCGCCGTTGACTGCCGCCGCGATCTCTCTGCTGTCTTTGCTCAAATCGCCCACCAGTACGATATAACACGGCGCGGTGAATCTGCCGCAGGATCTGCGCAGATCTTTGTCACTTACCTTTATCAGCGCATGTTTATGCGGATCGTACAGATAGGCTCCATCTTTCAGCGCCGCATAAACAAGGATATTCTGGCGGTTCAATGCACTCGGTGCGGTGCGTTTGCCGTCTGGACGGTTCACGCCGTTCGCACTCCACAGCATATCCGCTATCTGCTGAAGTGACAGTTCTTTATCCTGAAATTTACGGACGGTTCTGCGGCTGCTCAGCGCTTCACGCACACTCATTCCGCCGCTTTTCTGCGGGGCAGGGAGTTTGATTTCGTCTGCCGCAAATGCCGATATCATACCGAACACAACTGCAACTGTCAAAAATTTTTTCATTTTTATTTTCTCCTTGTGTCAACAGTTTATATTTATTGTTTGCCGGTACTGCCGAAGCCGCCTTCGCCCCGGCAGCTTTCACCGAGTGCATCAGCCGTCACCAGTTCCACTTCCGGCAATTTTGCTATCACCATCTGCGCTATCCGGTCACCTCTTTTTATCACAAAATTTTCTTTGCCCGCATTGTACATTATCACCCCGACTTCGCCGCGGTATCCCGCGTCGACGGTTCCGGGGGAGTTTGTCAGCATCAGATCGTTTTTCAGCGCCAGCCCGCTCCGCGGACGTATCTGCGCTTCATATCCCACGGGCAATTCTATTTTGAATCCCGCCGGAACAAGGGTGCTTTTTCCCGGAACAAGCTCCATATCTGCCCGCGATCTCAAATCGTATGCCGCGTCATCTTCGTGTGCCTTGCGCGGAATCAAATCCCCGCACTCCTCAAGCATCTGTATCTTTACCTGTGTCAATTTATGCCTCCCAGTTTGATTTTTGAAACATATTGCTTCAGGTACTAAGATAATCTTCATTTGTGATTTTTTCAACAAAATAACAGAATTTTTTGCGATTTATGCTTGATTTTTTTTCGGGAACGATATATATTCACTTCCAGAAAGCAGGTTCTTCTCGGAACAATTATTGCATCGGGCTCTCTTTTGAGCTTATTGTACGTCGTGTCGCCGCGAGAGTATACACCCTGCTTTCTTTTCTTTTTTGGGGCAGTGCGGGCTGTGGCGCGCCTTGCGGGCGTCGCAGACTCAGTCGAGTACAGTCGTACACTCCTTCGCCTGCTCCTTGCAAAACCCGCCACAGCCTCACACTGCCTCCAAAAAAGGGTTTTTCGGTGGTTCGACTCTGCGGGCTGTCGCCCTTGACAGGGGCTCCGCCCCCGTACCCCCGATGCGGCGGGCGGCTTGCTCCGCCCTTGACGGTGCTGTCGCACCGTTTTTTATTTTTTTATTTTACACATCCTTACTTGCGTGAGCAAGCACTTCACTTTTGCCGCAAGGCAAAAAAACTTCACAGTTGCGCAGCAACGCTTCACGCAGCT
>SUWE01000087.1 GCA_015061615.1 Lentisphaerota bacterium | reverse complement strand
AAATCATCGCTGCGATCTCAAAGCGGAGCGTTTTCGGTGGTTATTTATTCAATAGCCACGCTCAAACTACCGCTTTGATCTCATCAACGCTGATTTTTCAATCTCTTTTTGAATCAGTTTTGAAATTGCCTCTATTACCAATAATTTCCGCATTGCAGCATCTTCAATCGCAGAAATTTACAAACAACAATGGCAAATTGAACTCTTTTTCAAATGGATCAAGCAGAATTTGAAAATCAAACGTTTTCTTGGCACAAGTGAAAACGCTGTGATGTCTCAAATCTGGGTGGAAATGATCCATTATCTGCTGATTGCCTATCTCAAATTTCTGCATGGGTTCAAGTTGGGTATGACGGAGCTGACAAACCGTATTCGTGATACCTTGATGCAAAATCAATCTCTGCTGGAAGTCTTATCGCTTGAACGAAAAATCCTTGAAAAGCCGCCAAACTGGAATTTGCCCGTTCAAGAGGAACTTTTCAGCCCTTTACTTCTCTAAAATTTTTACCGGACAGCAGTGATTTTTTATGAAAAATAAAATTTTTTTGCAATTTTTTATGAGTCAAGTTGTTTCAAGTCGTTTGTCCAGGTTGTGTTTTCTGTAAAAAATGTTGTTGGAGCGATACAATATCTTTACTGCAACAGCACAAGAACAAGATGCAAGATTTAACAAGATGCTCTGCACTGCAATTTTGATTTATTGCAAAAAAAACGAGCCAATACTGTTTTTATTAAATTACTGATTCAGCGGAGTGATGCAGAAATTTTTTCCACGATATTGGTGGTGGAAAATCCCTGAATAAAGGGCATGAAAACGATTTCTGCTCCGCATGATTGCAGCGCTTCACGCTCACAGGCAACCAGTGTTTCCAACGTGTAATCGCCCGCTTTTGCGTAAACGTCAGGCTTGAGTGCCGCAAGCTCTTTGTTACAGCGGGAATCATCGAAGATGACGACCCGGCTGACCGACTCCAATGCGGCAAGCATATATGCCCTGTCCGCTTCAGATACGATGGGGCGTGTTTCACCTTTTATTGCCCGTACCGAGGCGTCGGAGTTTATCAACACCAGCAGTTCATCACCGAGCTTTGCCGCCTCAATAAGATATGAGGCGTGACCGCGGTGCATCAGGTCGAAACAGCCGTTGGTAACGACCAGTTTGCGATTGTTTTTCCGCAGTTCCTCTCTCCACAAAACCGCTTCATCAAGGGTGAGCAGACACTTTTCAGGATTTTTCATCAGGCAAGCTCCTCATCGACCGCACGGATCTTTACTCCCGCTTCCAGCAAAAGGGCGGTGGATACATCGTCGATAGTGTAGTGTTCGTGGTAAACCACTTCCACGATTCCGGCATTGATTATCATTTTGGCGCACAGCAGACACGGACTGTAAGTGGTGTAAAGCGTGGCTCCTTTAAGCATGATTCCGTTATATGCCGCCTGAACGATGGCGTTTTCCTCCGCATGACTGCAAAGGCACTGGTGGAGTCCCTGACCGCTTGGAACATCGGAGTTGCAGCGGGGGCAGCCGCCTTCAGAGCAGTTTTTTATTCCGCGCGGAGTTCCGTTGTATCCCGTGGAAATGATTTGCTTGTCGCGCACGACCACTGCCGCAACCTGACGGCGGCTGCAGTTGCTTCTGCTGGCTGCCACATGGGCGATATCCATAAAATATCTGTCCCATGAGGGGCGTGATTTCTTTTTCTCACACATGTTTTTTTCTCCGGATTAAAATATTATGAATTTTGTAAAAATATCAAGTATAAAACGGTCACAGAATATCCACAGCAGAGCGCCGCCGAAAATGAACGGAGCAAAGGGGAGTTCCGCATTGAGTTTGCGTTTTGCAACCAGTCCGAAGACGGTTCCGGCAAAACTGGCGGCAAGCAGGGCAAAAAAGATTCCGTATAATCCGGTGAACATGCCGCACATCATTGAGAATTTGACATCTCCCCAGCCGAGGACATTTCGTTTGGCAATAAGTTTGCCAAGAATCGCAAAAATTGCAAGGAACACCCCCGGAACAACTCCGGAAACAAACGAAATCAGCGCCGATTGCCACCATATATCCACTCCCCATGCAGACGGCAGAAGCGCCGCGGTTACCAGAGCAAAGAGCATACCTGTAAAAGTTAGCTTATTTGGAACGATGCGGAACCGTAAATCGGTTACTGCACAGGATATTCCGAAGAAGATAAAGATCATCCAGCCGGGGATGACTGAGGCATACTGCTGTGACAATCCTGCTTTGATTGCGACCAGTGCCGTAAGCAATCCGGTAATAAGTTCCACGAGAAAATAGGTGCAGGAGTATGGCGTTTTACATGCCCGGCAGCGCCCGCGCAGAACAAGGTAGCTTATTATCGGAATATTGTCAAACCACCGAATCTGATTTCCGCAGACCGTGCAGTGACTTGCCGCTTTGGATAATGATTCCCCGCGTGGAATGCGCCAGATGCACACATTGAGAAAGCTCCCGATACATGCACCGAAAGCGAAGATCCAGAAAATCACAAATACCCACACTCCGGGGTAGACCAGTCCCCAGCGGGCGACCCAGTCGGTATCGGACAAGTGGTACAGCAATTCCGGATTTGTAAATAAATCAACCATTTTCAAAACCTTTACGCATAATATCCAAATCCGGTTCGATGCCCGTCCACAACCGGAAACTTTCGGCGCCCTGACGGATGAGCATTTCCTTACCGTTTGCCCATGCAAGAGAAAGGCGTTCTGCAAGCTCCTGAATGGCAGTCGGGTGATAGATCGTATCAAAGATCCGCAGTTTCATACCGGGGTGGAAATATTTTTCACTCAACGGCAGCGGGTCGGAACTTTTCAATCCCATAGAGGTCGCCTGAACAAGATAATCGCATTTTTCAAGCAGTTCGGTACAGAGCTTTTCATCCTGCGGTTCACTGACTGCTCCTTCGGTTTCCGGAAAATGTTTCCGGCAGAGTTCAAGGAGTTCTTCAGCTTTGCTTACGGTACGGTTGATGAAGAATATTCCGGAGCATCCGGCTCCGGCAAGGTGGAGTGCTGTGGCTCGCGCGGCTCCTCCGGCTCCGCAAAAGAGGATGCGTTTACCGTAGAGCGGTTCGCCGAAGGAGTATTCCAGCGCTCTTTGCAAGCCGATGCCGTCGGTGGAGTCCCCGGTAATGTGACCGTTTGAGATGATAAGAGTGTTGACACTGCCGCACATTTCTGCGCGCAGAGTCAGAGAGTCTGCAAGTTCTGCCGCCTGCAATTTATGCGGGACGGTCAGGTTGACTCCGAGAAGGTTTTTCCGTGCATATTCAAAAAACTCAGGCAGCTCCCCGGGCGTGACATGACGCGCCCCGTAAGGAGTTCCCATTCCCAATGCCTGAAATGCGGCATTCTGCATTGCCGGAGAGCGGCTGTGACCAATCGGGTCACCGATTACAAGATATTTTTCCATTTTTTTCATACTTTTACTGGAAATTTCAACGATTTGGGGTTAATATACATGAAAAACAATTTTTTGGCAAGAAAACTATTGAAGATTATAAGACTTTTTTGGAGATTTTTTTATGAAATTGAAAAGATTCAGCTTTTTGACTCTGCTGGCATGTGGAATGCTGTTCTTCAGCGGTTGTGAAATTTTTCAGGAAGCATTGAGTGACAGTTATTCATCAGACGACCCGACGAGCGAGGATTACGATACCAAGTTCAATATCGGTGTGTTCAAGGTGGTGAAATATCCCCGCGCCACGATGCTTGAAAAAGAGATCGACACCGGCGACGGAGAAAGTATCTGTGTGAATATCAATGCGCTTTTCAGCAGTAAACGCATCCGCAAGGCACGGGCAGTACCCCGTCCCGGCAATCCGGATATCTACGATCTTCAGTTCCGTCTTGACCGCATGGGCAAGACCCAGTGGATGATGCTCAACGGAGAGGCGCGCGGTGAAGAAGTCGTGATGATGGTCGATGACCGCTATGTCGGTTCCTTTATGCCTGAAAGTCTCAACGACGGTTCCAAAGACTGGGTTACCGTGAGGATCGGTGTTGATGCCTACACCGCAAAAGGAATAGTCAAATTTGCCCAGCGCAACTATGAATACTACAATCCGGAAGCCGGAAGCTGGTTCAAATACCTCTGACCGGGAGTTGTTTATCAGCCGTGAGCTTTCATGGCTCGATTTCAACGCCCGTGTGCTTGAAGAAGCGCAATGTCCAGACAATCCCCCGCTTGAAAGGCTGAAATTCATCGCGATATTCAGCAGCAATCTCGATGAGTTTTTCATGGTCAGAGTCGCCGGACTGCTGCGGAAAATACGTTCCGGAGCTGTTGTCTGTGATCCGGCGGGGAATACTCCGCTTGAGCAGTGGAAAGCGGCGAAAAAAAAGATATCCGTGTTGCTGAAAAAACAGTATGCCATTCTTGATAAGGAGATTTTGCCGGAGCTGGAGCGTTTTGGAATATTTATCCGCTTTTTTTCCGGACTTGCTCCGCAGATTCAGAATAAACTGCGCAGTTACTTTGTTTCGGATATCCTTCCGGCACTGACTCCACGTGCCATTGACCCGGAGCAGCCGTTTCCGCTTGTCAATGCGGGAAATATCCAGATTGCGCTCAAACTCCGCTCCTCAAAAAATAAACGGGAGTTCACCGCATTGGTGGAAGTTCCGGAACTTCTGGAGCGTTTTATTCCGGTTCCGGATGCCGGCGGCAGTTCTGAGTTTATTATGTGTGAAGATCTTATAGCTGAAAATGCCGCAATGCTTTTCCCGGGAGCCGTCATCTCCGGCTGTCAGTTGTTCCGTCTGACACGCGATATGGATTACTCCGTAAACAAGGAACCGGCAGAGGAACTGCTGCATGAACTTCGGGATAAACTGCGCCATCGCGCCCGCCGCGCTCCGGTGCGGCTGGAGTTTTCCGCCCGGCGGAGCTGTAAGATATTGCAGAAATATCTTGCTGCTTCGCTGGAAGTTGCGGAGGATTTCTGTTTTACTCAGCCCGGAGTGCTTGATCTTGACGGATTTTCCGGTTTTGCCTCATTTTTGAAAAATTCCGATCTTCTGCTTGAAGAAAAATGGGTGCCGGTTCTGCCGGAAATATTCAAGAATGATTCATCTGTTTTTGAGGTGATATCACGGGAAAAAAATATTCTGCTTGCCCATCCGTATCAGAGTTTCGATCCGGTGTTGAAACTGCTGGAAGAAGCGGCAGAAGATCCCTCTGTTCTGGCGATAAAGCAGACTCTTTATCGTGTCAGCGGCAACTCTCCCGTGGTCAGAGCTTTGCGGAAAGCGGCGGAAAACGGCAAGCAGGTGACTGTTCTTGTTGAACTTAAAGCGCGTTTTGATGAAAGCAACAATATTGCATGGGCGGAACTGCTCGACCTTTCCGGAGCGCATGTCATTTACGGAGTTCCGGGGTTGAAAGTACATTGCAAAAGTCTGCTTATCGTCCGGCGCAAAGCGGGGAAATTAAGGAACTATGTCCACTTCGGCACCGGCAATTACAACGACCGGACCGCAGAGTTGTACACCGATTTGAGCTTGCTCAGCTGTGACGACCGGCTTGCCCGGGATGCGGCAATGCTTTTTAATCTGCTTACTTCCGGCAGTGAGCCGCCGGAAAAATGGAATTTGCTGAGTGTTGCTCCTTTTGATTTGAGAACGCGCCTGACCGGGCTTATTGAAAAAGAGACAGCCGCCGGAAAAAACGGTCATATCGTCGCCAAAATGAACAGTTTTTCCGATCCGGAGTTCGTCCGGTTGATACACCGTGCCGCCAAAGCCGGGGTGAAAATAGACCTTATTGTGCGTGGAATATGCTGTCTGCGCCCGTCAAAAGAGGAAAAAAATCTGCGGATAATCAGCATCGTTGACCGTTATCTTGAACATTCGCGGGTCTTTTACTTCAAGAGTTCCGGAGAATTGTTCTGTTCAAGCGCCGACTGGATGCCCCGCAACCTTGACCGCCGTATCGAAGTTATGTTCCCCATTCTTGATGAGCGGATAAAAAAGGATATCCTTGCCATGCTGAAGTTCCATTTGAATGACACGGCAAAACAGCGCCGTCTTCTGCCGTCAGGCAATTACACCCGTCCCCGCTGCCGGATGGAAAACCGCAGTCAGAAGCTCATTTACAGTTACTTTGCAAAAAATTCAGAAAATTTTTCAAAAAATCATTAAAATGATTTGACATTTGCAATATTGCAACTAAATTAATTGCAGAGACCCGTAACCAAGAAAGGTGTATCGAAAATGAAAAAAATGTTCTCCGTTTTTCTCGTCTGCTTCGCTCCTATGAGAGACTATTTGTCAAGTTTTATTTGCGAAAAAATCGTAAAAAAGTTGATAATCAGCGAAAGATGATTCTAAAAAGCTGCTTTTGTCTTGCTCCTATTCGCGTTCTGTAATGC